>NZ_NXLP01000003.1:0-244470 GCF_003364125.1 Helicobacter sp. MIT 14-3879 | reverse complement strand
TAATTATGCAACCTTCAAAAACTTATGAGAGTTTTTGGCAAGAGAAAAGTAATAAAGAAAAATAATTAAGTAATAAATTATGAAAGAAAGTAGGGAAAAGTTAATGTATATTGTCATAACTACAACTAATAATATAGATAATGCTAGAAAACTAAGTAAAGTTTTGCTTAAAAAAAGGCTTGCAGCCTGCATCCAGCAAAGTAAAATTAAAAGTTACTATATATGGCAGAATAAAAATATAAAAGATAAAGAAATTTTATTAATCCTAAAAACAAAAAAGAATAAATTAAAAGATATAAAAAAGATTTTTAAAAAATATCATAACTATAAAGTTCCTGAATTTATAAGCATAAAAATAGATAATGTAAGTAGTTCTTACCTAAAATGGCTTAAAGACACTATCTAATCTAAGTATTGTTTGATAATGCTCCATTTAACAACTAAATCTTTTAGCTTATATCTTGCGTTTGCTGAGCTGCTTGAAGGAAGTGTAAATATGTCTATAAAATATTGCTTAGTTAGATGTGGATAAAATCTAATAAGAATCTTATTAGATATAATCCCATTGCAAAATATTGCTTTTATATTTGGCAAAATTGGTTCTAAATTGTTTGGAGTGATGTTCTTAAGGCTATCATCTTTTGAGTCTAAAATCTCACATTTATATATAATATCCCATAATGCAATTTTATTAGTTAGTAAAAATAAAGTTTTGGATTCTATTGTCAGAAGTTTAGAATAACAAAAAATTTCTTCTAAAATATTCCAAAAACGATTTTTAGGATTACCATAATAAAATTCTACATTCCTAGATATAACAGAGGGAAATGAACCCAAAATCAATATTTTAGAATTATTATCATAGATTGGCAAAAATGGATGAATTAGTCTCTTATCTCCCATGAAATATCCTTATTTATAAAAAAATAATTTTATCATTTTATAAATTATTTTTTAGAGAATTTAAAATATATTTAAATTAGCATTATATATATTATTATATAATGCTGTTAGGCTAGTTTTTAAGCATTAAAAAAAGTTACTTAAAGTAAAATTATTGATTAAAATTATATGTTGCAAATATTTTTAAAAATTAAACTTTAGTTACAATTTATTTACATTTCATTAATTTAAATTTAAGTAGGGAAAATGGCTAATTCTTACATATATAACACAATAAAAGAGCTAAAAGAAATATTAAATAATGATTTAAGTATGAATTATGAGAGTGATATTTGCATTGATAATTCATTACTTGTAGTAGGAGATAGTGCCTTAAAAGATGAGTTTATAAAAGAGGCTAAAGATAAGTTTAGTATAGAATCCGTTAGTTATATTGATAGCTTTAGTGGAAATTTAGGTAGTTTTAATGTAAAAATAAATGAAGAGATTCTTAATACCTCTCAAATTGTCTTTTTTAATAAATTTGATATTTATAAACCACAACTTGGAATTACTTTTGCAAATGAATATGAAAGTAGAGATTCTTTAATTTTAGAATTAGAAAATTTAATAGGAGAGTTTAGCTACGAAAATACAATACTTTATAGTAAAGATAAATGTCAATATCATCATAGAGATAAAAATGAATTCTCATACTGCAAGTCCTGTGTGGAAGTTTGCCCAAATATGTCAATTAGCTCTAATGATGAAAAAAGGGAATTAATATTTTCAAATATTGATTGTATTTTATGCGGTAAATGCGTAGCAGTATGCCCTAGTGGTGCAATGGAAAAAACAAATACCTCACTTTATAATCTAAATAAAGCCATAAAATTATATAAAAATAAAATAATTCTAATATGTAATAATAACAATTTAGAAGAAGAGGTTGATAAAATACTAGCAACTTCAAGAAAAGACATACTTCCACTTCCTTTGCCAAATATAAATATGTTAAATGAGGTGTATCTTCTATCTATACTGCAAGAAAGTGCAAATGTATGTGTAATAAGTGGAAATATAGAATCTCTATTAAAAGAAAGTATAGATTTTATAAATTATTTATATATAAAATTATTTAATAAAAAAGCTATTTTTAGCAATATAGATGATATTTTAAAGCTATCTTCTACTACTTTAGAACACTATAGCTATGAAGTAGATAGAGATGAATTTAGTAGAGAAATATTTTCTAATCGCTTAAAATACTTTATAAAGGATAAAAATTTTGGAGTAATAGAAAATACAAAATCAATCCTTTATACAAATCTAACAATCAACCAAGATATTTGCACACTATGTATGTCCTGTGTAGAATCTTGTAATACAAAAGCATTAATTAATTCAAAAGATAATTTCTCTCTTTTATTAAACCCATCTATTTGCACTGCTTGTGGGTATTGTGTAGATAATTGTCCTGAAAAGTGCATAGAGATGCCATTACAAGGTGTAGAGTTAAAAGAAAACTTCTTTACTTATAACACTATAGCAAAAGATGAGCCTTTTAAATGCGTAGAGTGTGGTAAGGTATTTGCAAGTATGAAGTCCATTGCTAAAGTAAAATCAATGATAGCACCTCTTTTTGGTAATGACAATGTAAGAAAAAGAACTTTAGAGTGTTGCAGTGATTGTAAAGTTAAAGTAATGTTTAAGGCTTAATTATGTTAAAGAAAAAAGAAAACTCAAATTCAAATATAAATGATGCAAGAATCTTATATTATGATTTCTTTGCTGGATTATTTATTTATGATTTACTAGATTACAGAAGTGAATTATTATTAGAACAAATTAAAATTCTAAAACAAATTGAAGAAGATGAAAAAAAAGAGCATTTTAGTATCATAGAATCTAGTATAAAAGAATATAGCACAAAAAACCTACTACTTGAATATACTAATCTTTTTATGCTGCCTTTTAATACAAATATTAATACAAAAAAAGTTAATGATAAAGAAGAAAGTAATGCAGCTATGCTTTATTTATCATATTATTTAGATGGTAGTATTGCAGGGGTTGGTTTAAGTATAGCTAAAGAGAAAGTTAAAAAAAGTAAAATTAGACTAAATGATGTTAGTTTTAAAGAAAATGAAGAACATTTTGGATTCTTATTGTTATTTTGTAAAAAACTACTACAAAATAAAGAATTTTCTTTACAAAAAGAGGTTTTAAAAGAGTGTTTATATCCAATGTATAATAATATATGTAAAAGTTTAGAACAACTCGGAGAGGAATATTTATACTATCATATTTCAATTATATTAAAAGAGTTTTTAGACTTTGAGAGTTCGGTAGGTTAAATTGACTAGAGTTTTTATAAAAAGGAAGATTCTAGTGGGTTTAACCCAAAACATTTAAGAAGGATGAAACATGAATCCACGGCGAAAATTTCTAAAAACTACTGCTAAAGCAGGTGCTATAACAGCGGTTGCTGGAATAGCCATTAGTGCTTGTTCTTCAAATAAATCCAGCACTAAAATAACTAGAGGAAAGAGTAAAAAAGAAGAGGTTTTATACCAAAAAAGCCCATATTGGGAAGCATACTATAAAGTAGCACATTAAAAATAAGGAGGATGTATGAGCAACAATAGACGAACTTTCTTGAAGCTTTCTTTGCTTGGTTCTATGGCAGGCGTAGGTCAAGTTTTAGGTAGTGATGATACAAGAGTATTAAGAGATGCTACAACAAAAGAATTAAAAGAGAATTTTCCAAATTCTAAAAAAATAAAAACTATATGCACACATTGTTCTGTTGGTTGTGGAATTATAGCTGAAGTTGTAGATGGAACTTGGGTAAGACAAGAAGTTGCACAAGACCACCCTGTTTCACAAGGAGGGCATTGTTGTAAAGGTGCAGATATGATTGATAGAGTAAGAAGTGCTACTCGCCTTAGATACCCTATTGAAAAAGTAAATGGAGTTTGGCAAAAAACTACTTGGGATAACTCTATGGATAAAATTGCTAAAAAGTTAAGTGAAGTTAGAGAAAAATATGGTCCTGATAGTGTTATGTTTATTGGTAGTGCAAAAGTTAGCAATGAACAAAGCTATTATATTAGAAAATTTACTGCATTTTTTGGAACAAACAATATAGATCATCAAGCTAGAGTTTGACATTCCCCAACAGTCGCTGGTGTGGCGAATACTTTTGGATATGGTGGAATGACAAACCATATAGCTGATATGATGTTCTCTAAGTTTATATTAATAATTGGAGCAAATCCTGCTGTAAATCACCCTGTATCAATGGTGCATATTTTAAGGGCAAAAGAAGCTGGAGCTAAGATTGTATGTGTTGATCCTCATTTTAGCAAAACTGCAGCAAAAGCAAATGAATATGTAAGAATTAGAAGTGGAACTGATGTAGCTCTTGTCTATGGAATGATAAATGTCATTGTAAAAAATAACTTATATGATAAAAAATACCTACAAGAGAGAGTGTATGGTTATGAAGAAATATTTAAAGAAGCACAAAAATATCCACCAGAGCTTGTAGCAGACATAACAGGCATTCCTTCTGATACAATAATAAGACTTGCAAAAGAAATGGCAAAAGCAAAACCTGCAAGCCTAATTTGGAATCAGGGACTAACACAACATACCGTTGGAACAAACAATACTAGAATAATGCCAATCTTACAAATGATATTAGGCAATATAGGCAAAAGAGGTGGTGGTGTAAATATATTAAGAGGGCACGACAATGTTCAAGGTGCAAGTGATATGAACAATCTATCAGATTCTCTTCCGGGATATTATGGCTTAGGAGAAGGTCCTTGGAGACATTTTTGCAAACATTGGTATGTAGATTATGAATGGATGAAAAGTAGATTTAAAAGTAAGGAAATGATGGAAAAAACAGGATATGCTTTATCTACTTGGAGATTTGGTGTATTAGATGAGGAAAACTATGCAAATAACGGAGATACCCAAATTAAAGCAATGATTGTAATTGGTAATGGAATCTCAACTACTACATTGCTAGATAAAACAAAAGAAGCACTAGATAAACTTGAATTATTAGTTTTCATTGACCCTTATGTTAATGATGTAGCTGTAATAACTGATAGAAAAGATAACCTATTCTTACTTCCTGCTGCTTCACAAATGGAAACAAGTGGTTCTGTGGCTTCTACAAATAGAGGCTATCAATGGAGATATCAAGTAATTAAACCTATGTTTGAGTGTAGAGAAGACCACGAGATACTATTTGATTTAGCAGAAAGACTTGGTTTTAAAGAAAAATATCAAAGAGCTTTATATGAAAATGCTAAGAAAGATGGACGAACTGAATTTATTTGGCCTGATGATGCAACAACAGAAATGGCACAAAGTATTAGAAGCATAGGATTACAAGGACTTAGTGCAAAAAGATTAAAAGAGCATTGTGATAATTGGCATATGTTTGATAGCATTACACTTGAGGGAAAAGGTCCTATGAAAGGGCAATATTATGCACTACCTTGGCCTTGCTGGAGTGAAAAACATCCTGGAACTCCAATAATGTATGCTGATGATATACCTGTTATGAAAGGTGGTATGGGCTTTAGAGTTAATTGGGGGCTAAATGCACCAGATGGAACTAATATGTTAAGCAATAGAGGGCTTCCAAATTCTAAAATTAAAGGACATCCTGCAATTAGTGCTGAAAATATAGAAGATGTGCTTGGAATAAAATTAACTAAAGAAGAAAAAGAGATTGTAAAAGGCACAACTTTTGCCACTGATAACAGCAATATATTAGTTTCTAAAGCATTAGAAGCAGGAATATGCCCTTATGGCAATGGAAAAGCTAGAATGATAGTTTGGAATTGGTATGACAAGATTCCAATACATAGAGAACCTCTACATAGCTTTAGGAATGATTTAATTGATAAATACCCAAGTTTCCCAGATAAAAAAGATAACTTTAGAGCAAATATAAAATATATTTCAAGACAAAAAGAAAAAGATTGGAAAAGTGAATTCCCGCTCAATATGCTAACAGGAAGGCTAGTGGCACATATGGGAACAGGAACAGAAACTAGAAGTGCGAAATACTTAGCTGAAGTGCAAGGCGAAATGTTTGTTGAAATTCACCCTGATACAGCATTAAACCTTGGTATTAGAGATGGAGATATGGTATGGGTTCATGGAACATCATACACTAAGATTCTAGTTAAAGCTAGACATTCTTATCGTGTAAATGAAGATTGTGTATTCTTGCCACAAAATTTCTCTGGAGTATATTCTGGTAAAAGCCTACTTGATTTATACCCTGAAGGAACTAAACCTTATGCAATAGGTGAAGCTGCAAGTTTAGTAACTAGTTATGGATTTGATTATAATACTGCTTGTCCAGAGACAAAATGCGGTCTATGCAGAATTGAAAAAGCTTAAAGGAGGATTAAATGAGTGAAACTACATTAGGGGGCTTTAACGCCCAAAACCACGCTAGAATTAAATTCTATTGCGATGAGCTTAGATGTATAGACTGCCACGGCTGTGATGTAGCCTGTAAAGAAGCACATCACTTACCTGTTGGAGTAAATAGAAGAAGAGTTATATCTATAAATGATGGCATTGTAGGAAAAGAAAAATCTATCTCGATTGCTTGTATGCACTGCTCTGATGCACCATGTGCACAAGTATGTCCTGTTGATTGCTTTTATATTAGGGCTGATGGAATTGTCTTACACGATAAAAAGACCTGCATAGGATGTGGATACTGCCTATATGCCTGTCCTTTTGGAGCACCACAATTTCCAAAATCAGATGTATTTGGTTCTCGTGGGGCTATGGATAAATGCACATTCTGTGCTGGAGGACCTGAAGAAACACACAGCAAAGAAGAATATGATTTATATGGGCAAAATAGAATTGCTGAAGGAAAAGTCCCTGCATGTGCTGCAATGTGTTCTACAAAAGCATTAATAGCTGGTAATAGCGATGAGGTAAGCACTATTATTAGAACTAGAGTTTTTAAAAAAGGGCAAAATGCTAACACTTCATCATATATGTGGAGTGCGGCATATAAGGAATAAAAATGAAATTAATAAAATTAATATTAATAGCTTTTTTATGTCTATCGTGGGTAAAAGCTTTAGATTATGTTGCTTTAGATTCTTCTTTAGAAGAATCTAAAGGGATTCATATAGAAGATGATTCTAAAGATAGAGAAAACTTTAATAAAGTTAATAAGCATATATATGGTAAAAATCAAATTGAAGCAATTAAAAATTGGGGGATTGATACAATCAGTGCAGGTGTATCACTAGGAAATAATCTAAACTTTGAAGGTGGCAGTATTGATCCTATGACAAGTGGAGAAAAAATCAAAGGAATAAGAGGCTTAAATGGTTTAGGAGAATTATTTACAATATTACAAAATAAATACTTTAGTCTAGTATTTTTTATTTTAATTATAATCGTGCCACTAGCATTTTTTGGACATTTTATAATAGTAGGACAAAGGAAATTTAACCACCATCAAAAACTACAAGTTTTTTCAAAATTTAACATTATAGTGCATTGGGGTGCTGCCATACCATTTGTATTAATATGCTTAACGGGGCTTATTATGGTATTTGGTTCATATCTTGGAGGTGGTATTTTTGTAAGACTTGCAAGAGATTTGCACGGATTAGCAACAATTATATTTATTATATTTGGCTTAATGATGTTTTCAATGTGGTTTAAGGAAGCATTGTTTAAAAAATATGATATTGATTGGTTTAAAATAATGGGAGGATACCTAAGCCAAGAAAATAAACCTATACCTGCTGGCAAGTTTAATGCTGGACAAAAAATGTGGTTTTGGATAGCTACACTTGGTGGCGGTGCTATGGCACTCACAGGGGCAGTTATGTTCTTTCAATGTGCTGATATAAATACTTTGCGTTTAATGGCAATACTTCATAACTTAATTGGTTTTATGATAATTGCTATGTTAATTACTCATATTTATATGAGTTTATTTGCAATAGAGGGAGCAATAGAATCTATCATAAATGGTAAAATGGGCGAAGAAGAATTGTCTATTTTACATAGCATTTACTATAAAGAATTAGTTGATTCTAAAAAAATAGATAGTATGAGAGTTTAATTGCTGTTAAATAAATTTACTATACAAGTCCCAATTGCAAAAATAAATAATGATGATATTATCATCAAAAATGATATTATCATCAAAGAAGAAAGAGTTAGCTTTTACCTAAATGGCAATAAAATAATTTCTACAATGTGTCTTCCAAACGAGCAGGATTTCCACATAGTAGGTTTTTTGATGAATGAAGGAGTTTTAGAATCTATTGATGATATAAATTCTATTAAAATCTCAAAAGATGGTTTAAGCGTTTATTTAAATGCGAAAATAAATGAAGATAATATATCGAACTTATACTATGAAAAAACCCTTACATCTGGCTGTTGTGTTGGTGTGAGTGCTAATTTTGAAGGAAAAATTGTAGAAAAGTTTATATCATCCAAAATTAGTTTTAGTATCGATAAAATAAAATCTATTATAGAAGAATTTGATTATAATAGTAAGCTTTTTAATCTCACAGGTTGCGTACATAAAGTAGCTATTATTTGTGATAATAAAAAGTTTATAAGTGAAGATATAGGGAGACATAATGCTGTTGATAAGGCAATAGGAAAGGCAAGGTTAAAAAAAGCTAATCTAAATAATGCCATTCTAATTGTAAGTGGAAGACTCTCAATGGAAATGGTAATAAAATGTGCTATGAGTGATATTCCTGTGGTAATATCAAGAGCTGCAACTACTGCCCTAGGAGTAAAAAGTGCCCAAAAATTAGGTATTACATTAATTGGTTTTGCTAGAAATGGGAATTTTAATATATATACACATAAAAGCAGAATCTTAACTTAAAAATTGTATATTGTTATAGATATTACAAGATACTTAAGGAGAGGTAATATGAAAATTTTGGGTTTTGATATAGGGATAGCAAGCGTTGGTTGGGCTTATGTGGAGGAGAATGAATTAAGAGATTGTGGGGTGAGAATCTTCACCAAAGCCGAAAATTCAACAGGAGAATCTCTAGCCCTACCACGTAGAGAGGCACGAGGGACAAGGAGGAGGCTAAAACGTAGAAAGCAAAGGCTAAATGAACTAAAAAGGCTGCTTTGCAAGCAGTTTAACTTCAATCTAAATGATTATTGTAGCAATGATGGGGAGCTAGCAAAGGCTTACCAAACGACCAAAGACACCAAAAGCCCTTATGAACTCCGCGCCCTAGCCCTAGAGCAGAAGCTAGATTCTAAAGACTTAGTGCGTGTGATTTTACACATTGCTAAACATCGTGGCTATGGGAATAAACACGCAAAGCGAGACTTAGAAGCAGAGGAGAAAATTAAAGCAAAAATAGAAAAAGAAGACCAAGAAATCACGCAAAAAGCCACACAAGAAAAACAATCCACCACAACAAAGGGAGATTCAAAAAAAGAGCAAGAGCAAGTATTAAAGGCACTTTATCGCAATGAAACAGCACTTAAGCATTATCAAACTGTGGGTCAATATTTCTATAAAGAATTTAAAGAAAAGGGGCAAAGGATACGCAATACAACCAATAATTATCAGCATACAATGCGACAGGATTGGCTAAAGAAAGAGTTAGAGCTTATTTTTGAAAAACAAAAAGAGTTTGGCGCGAAGTTTAGTGAGGGATTTGAAAATAAAATTATAGAAATCGCATTTTTTCAAAGGGATTTAAAAAGCTTTGAGGATAAAGTAGGTCAATGCACATTTTATCCCAATGAGCCTCGCGCCCCTAAAGATTCTCTAAGTGCGATAGAGTTTGTTACGCTTACGCGCATTATTAACACATTAAAAAATCTTGAAGAAAAAAGTAAGAATCTTGGTATTGGCGAAGTGTATGGCAAAGACAAAATAAAAGAGATTCTAAACATCGTGCTAGATAAAGGCGAGATAAGCTACAAGAAATTGCGTGAGATTCTAGGGCTTAATGAGCAAATCACATTTAAAGATAATAAGCTTGATTACGCAAAAGATATGAAAGAAGAGCAAAAGGTAAAATTGATTGAATTTAAGAATCTAAAGGACTTTAAAAAGGCAATAGGAGGGAGCTTCCAAGCTTTTGGGAGCTTTGAAACTTTTGATAGAAAAGAATTAGACTTGATAGCCACAGATATTGCCGTTATTAAGAGTAGAGAAAATCTAGCAAAGAAACTTGAAAATTATCCCTCCCTCACACAAGAGCAAAGAGAATCTCTAAGTGAGCTTAATTTTTCAAAACATATCAATTTAAGCCTTAGGGCATTGGAGAAAATCCTGCCCTTTATGAGAGAGGGCTTGCGTTATAATGAGGCGGTAGAAAAGGCGGGATTACAAGAGCATAGAAAACATAAGCAAAAGAGTGATTTTCTACCCCCACTACAAGATTATGAACCCTATCTTGCAAATCCTGTAGTAGAGAGGGCTTTGAGTGAATATCGCAAGGTGCTAAATGCCCTGCTTAGAAAATATGGACAAGTGCATAAGATTCACCTAGAATTTACGCGTGAGGCAAAACTAAGTAGCAAAGAAAGGCAAAAATATGAAAAAGAGCAAAGAGAGAATTTTGCAAGAAATCAGGAGGCAGAAAAGCAATGTGAGGCTATTGGACTGCCTCTTAATGACGCAAAAAATATCCTTAAGATGAAACTTTGGATAGAGCAAAGGCAACTTTGTGCTTATAGCGGAGAAAAAATCACGATAGAGCATTTAAAAGATTCCACAATGCTAGAAATTGACCATATCTACCCTTATTCTCGTAGTTATGATGATAGCTACAATAATAAGGTGCTTTGTTTAGCTAGAGAAAATCAAAACAAAGGCAATCACACGCCTTTTGAAGCCTTTGGTAAAGACACAGAAAAATGGGATAGGATTCTAAGCCTAGCAAGCAAGCTCCCTAAGCCAAAATATCGTAGAATCTCTAACAAGCAATTTAAAGATAAAGAAGCGGGATTTCTTGCAAGAAATATTGTTGATACAAGCTATATTGCAAGATTAGCAAGTGAATACACCAAGCATTCATTAAATTTCCTGCCCCTAAGTGAAGATGAAGTGATGATTACGGGAGAAAAGGATAGCAAAAAGCATGTCGAGGTAGTAAGCGGAAGCTTGACAGCAACGCTTAGGCATTATTGGGGCTTAGGGGGTAAAAATGGGGATAAAGATAGGGATAATCACCTCCACCACGTAGTCGATGCAATCATTATTGCCTATACGAATGCAAAAGTTATCAAGGCATTTTCAGACTTTAGAAAGCTTCAAGAACAAAATAGGGCGAAATTCTATGCTAAAGAGATTGCTCAATCTAAAGATAAAACCAAAAAAGGATTTGAGCCGCCCTGTGAAAACTTTAGAAATAAAATCCAAGAAAAAGTGGATTCTATCTTTGTCTCTAAGCCACCACGAAAGAGGGCTAGAGGAGCATTGCACGAAGAGACTTTTTATTCTTTAAATGACGCTTCTTTGCTAAAGTCTTATGGCGGACAAGAGGGAGTGCAAAGGGCATTAGAGCTAGGGAAAATCCGCCGCATTGGCACAAAGGTTGTTAGCAATGGAGAGATGAAGCGAGTAGATATTTTTAAAGACAAAAAGGGTAAATTCTATGGAGTGCCTATTTATACGATGGATTTTGCATTAGGCATTTTGCCTAATAAAGCAGTCATAAGTGGTAAAAAAGATGGTGTTATCAAGGATTGGCTAGAAATGGATTCTAATTATGAATTTTGCTTTAGTCTCTTTAAAGATGATTTGATTTTGGTGCAAAAAAGTGAAATGGAAGAGCCAGAGTTATGCTATTATGTGGGGTTTGATTCCTGTAGTCCCAGAATTATTGTTGATAAACATAATAAGTGTTATAAAAATATGAGTGATAATGAGAAAAAATTATTTACGCTAAAAGAAAGAGAAAGAAACAATAAAAAAGAAGAACAAAAACAAGATGATGAAAATAAGGAGCAAAAAATAATTGGCGGAAGATTGGGTATTCAAAACCTCAAAACCTTTAAAAAATATCAAGTCTCGCCGCTAGGAGAAGTTAAAGAAGTAGGGAAAGAAACAAGACAAGCCATTGCTTTAAAATCTACTAAGCACATTAAGCAAGACTAAGGAGGGAGCTAATGTTTGATACTGCTTTTCGCACGCTCTTTCTTAGCACTCCCGCTAAGCTAAGTCTAGCAGATAAACATCTATGTATCACTAAAGAAAGTGATGAGATAAAAATTCCCCTATCTGATATTTTATGTATCATTTTAGAATCTCATCAAATCACCTTGACTAATGCCCTCATCAACGCCCTTGCCTTAAATAAGATTATCGTTTATACCTGTGATAGCTCCCATTTGCCTAGTGGAATCTTTATGCCATTTTTGGGGCATTATAAAAGCTCTAGGGTTTTAGAAACGCAGCTAAAGACCTCAAAACAACAAAAATCAATACTATGGCAGCAAATCATCAAGGCAAAGATTGACAATCAAGCAAGATTCTTAGCAATGCTCAATAAAGCAGAAGTAAGCACATTACAATCCCTTGCAAAAAGCGTGTATTTAGGGGATTCTAGTAATAATGAAGCTAAGGCAGCGGCGATTTATTTTAAGGCTCTTTTTGGCAGAGATTTCTCTAGGAAAACCCAAATATTTGAGGATAAAAATATCGGCGTTATCAATGCCGCACTTAATTATGGCTATGCGATTGTGAGAGGAGCGATTGTGCGAAGCCTGTGTGCAAGTGGGCTTAATCCTGCTCTTGGCATATTTCACGCTAATCAATTTAATCCCTTTAATCTCGCTGATGACTTGATAGAGCCTTATAGAATCTTTGTGGATTCCCTTGTAGAAAAGATAAGAAAGCTCGGTGAATTGGACGAAAATCTCTCCTTAGAAAATCGCTTGGAACTCGCAGAGATTCTTAGCACACAAGTCTGCATAGGAGAAAAATACTATCCACTTTATCGGGCAGTAATAGCAAGCGTGCAAAGCCTATTAAATGCGATAGGCAAAAATGTGGCATTAGCCCTACCCTGCTTTGAAAAGGATAAATCTAATGGAAGAGAAATTTATGAGAGTGCTAGTGATGTTTGATATGCCGACAAGCACAAAAGAGGACAGAAAGGCTTGCACGCAGTTTCGCACAAAGCTCATCAAAGAGGGCTTTATGATGCTACAATTTAGCGTCTATATGAGAATCTGCAAGGGCGTGGCAAGTGCCAATAGCCATTTGGATAGGCTGGATTTGATTCTGCCGCCTAAGGGGCATATCAGGGCGCTCATACTCACTGAAAAACAATTTGATAATATGCGACTTTTGCTAGGCAAAAGAAGTGAAAATGAGAAAGCCAATAAACCAAGACAACTAACACTTTTTTAGGTGATGTTTTTAGCTAAAACTTGTTAATGATGAGTGATTTAAATGATAGGTTTTGATAATATTTTTTACTGACACTTTTTAGCTAACACTTTTTTGGATAGCATTTGTTAGCTAACACTTTTTTAGGTGATAGTATTTAAGATAATGCTTATTGATGATAAAGTGATTTTTAGCTAAAACTTGTTTAACTGATATTTTTTAAATGATATGTTTTCACCTTTTTAACTAAAACTTTTAGGTGATAAATGCTTTTAACTGACACCTTTTATTAGAGATGATAAATGTTTTTAGCTAGTGTTTTTAGGTGATAAATGCTTTTTAACTAATATTTTTTAACGATGAATATTTTTAGATGATATTTCTAGCTAGTGTTTTTTACTGACACTTTTTAGATGATATTTTTAGATAGATTCTTAGCTGGTATTTTTAGATGATGAATGATTTTTTAGCTAATGTTTAAAAGCAAATTCCCTCTGTCTATCCAAATGCTGTGCCTTACCAAGCCTTATTTTTGTGATTTGTTTGTAATTTAGCTTTGCATAAATGCTATTTAAAAATATTATTTATGCCCTATCTTTTTTATCAATATCAATTTATTAGCAATATAAAACTCTTTAAATTAAATATTTCAATTTGATGGGAGAGCATTGATAATAATCAATGGAAATTGATAATAACTTGCCTGATAAAAAGAATCTTAATAAAAAAGTTTGCAAAAAAATTTGATAGAAAAGGCTTAACAAAAATAGGAAGTATAATTTGATAGTCTATATTTAGATTAAAGTAGAAAATCATATTAAATAGAAAATATCATATCAAATTTAAGGTAGAAAAAAGTAGAAAATCGGTTGGGCATCTTATGCCCTGGGTATGTTGTAAAGCCCTAAAGGGTTTATACACAGAAACCTGCGGGAGACCGATAAACTCCCTTATTTTAGCCACTTATTAAATTCTTTAGAGGAATTATATCCTAGTTTTTCTTAAAAAACTACCCTCTTAATATTTACGACCTCTACAATCGCTTGAAATATCCTAAAACACGCTATTTTAAGCTAGTCTATTTTAGCATAAAAGAATTTAATAAGTGGCTAAAACAATACTAGTAAAACAAATAATGTATATTTAATTTTAGCATAAAAGAATTTAATAAGTGGCTAAAACTCAAGTCGATCTTCTGTGAAGTCCATAAGTATTTTAGCATAAAAGAATTTAATAAGTGGCTAAAACACAAATCCTCTTTTAATCGACGAAACAAAATTTTAGCATAAAAGAATTTAATAAGTGGCTAAAACTTTAAAATTTTTTACTAAAACCTTATTCTCATTTTAGCATAAAAGAATTTAATAAGTGGCTAAAACTTTAATTTCTTACAAAAAAGTATGCAAGGTATTTTAGCATAAAAGAATTTAATAAGTGGCTAAAACAACAAAATAAAACTTTAAAAAAATGTATCAATTTTAGCATAAAAGAATTTAATAAGTGGCTAAAACTAAAGCTTTTTGTTAGCTAACCTTGTAACTATTTTAGCATAAAAGAATTTAATAAGTGGCTAAAACCTGTAAGCATAGAAGCTATTGTTGGTAAAAATTTTAGCATAAAAGAATTTAATAAGTGGCTAAAACTATGCTTTAGGACAGCTTTCAATTATAGTAATTTTAGCATAAAAGAATTTAATAAGTGGCTAAAACAAAGCTTGATGATAGCTTTATTTTAAGCTTATTTTAGCATAAAAGAATTTAATAAGTGGCTAAAACTAAAAAAGCAAAATGCAGCGGGGGGATGATATTTTAGCATAAAAGAATTTAATAAGTGGCTAAAACTACTTTTATGCTATTTTAAAATCATTGTTTATTTTAGCATAAAAGAATTTAATAAGTGGCTAAAACTAAATCTACTAGCTTAATATGTCCAGCATAATTTTAGCATAAAAGAATTTAATAAGTGGCTAAAACCTAAAGAATTAATAAAAATATGCAAACTAATTTTAGCATAAAAGAATTTAATAAGTGGCTAAAACATATGCAAATATAAAAAGTAATAATCATTTATTTTAGCATAAAAGAATTTAATAAGTGGCTAAAACTTATTTGTGATGTATCTTTTATTTATTTCTATTTTAGCATAAAAGAATTTAATAAGTGGCTAAAACTAAATCTACTAGCTTAATATGTCCAGCATAATTTTAGCATAAAAGAATTTAATAAGTGGCTAAAACCTAAAGAATTAATAAAAATATGCAAACTAATTTTAGCATAAAAGAATTTAATAAGTGGCTAAAACCCACTGCCATACATTAGACTCATCTTGGTTATTTTAGCATAAAAGAATTTAATAAGTGGCTAAAACTTTGTAATTTATCATTGCCTCTAAAAAGATAATTTTAGCATAAAAGAATTTAATAAGTGGCTAAAACCTTATCATCACAAATATATAAAATATATTCATTTTAGCATAAAAGAATTTAATAAGTGGCTAAAACAGAGATAGGGTTCTTGCGTGTAATAATATGATTTTAGCATAAAAGAATTTAATAAGTGGCTAAAACTTTACACCGATTACATCCCAATGTTGTGTCATTTTAGCATAAAAGAATTTAATAAGTGGCTAAAACTTAGCCATAGCACAAAGCTCATAAAAAGTAATTTTAGCATAAAAGAATTTAATAAGTGGCTAAAACAAATATCATACAAATTAGCTTACCACTTAAACTACACTAAAGTAAATTGCTAAAGATGTTAGAATAAATCCTAAACCAAATGCTATTAATGCCTCTTTTCTCTTTCGCTTACAAAATGAGGTCATAATAAGCCCAGATAGATAAAAAAGCATTAATGATATAGCAAAACCAATAGCAATAATATCAAAGTAATAAGCACCTTTTGCTTTATGCATTAAAAGCAAGATTCCATATAATCCTCTATCTATTACACGAACCTGTGGCTCTCCTTGTTTATTCTTAACAATAGAGGCACTATACTTCATACTACCCATAGTGGGGCTTCCTCTTTGAATTTTTACTTCAGTATTTTTTGGAATTTTTAAATTATTATCTTGCAATACTTTTATAATAAATTCTTTTTCTTTTCCTGCTTTAGGTGGCTCTTTAATACTAAATTCATATATACTTGCACCTGCATTCTCTTTAATATCAAATATATATCCAACACCTGTAATTACATAAATTACACAAGCAGGCAAAAAAAACAAGCTTAAATATGTATGTATTTGCATCCAATTTTTATTAGTCATTATAAACTTTCCCAAAAACCTTCTCCTTAAAAATTATAATTAATTAAATTATAAAATAATGATTGTGAAATGAATGTGAAATTCATCTCACTATAATGTTATGTATTTTAAAAATCTGCTTTAAATGTTAGCCAATAGCTTCTGCTAGGAAGTATTCTTTGATAAGAATTAATATAATTTTGATTATTGCCATTTTGATATAGCACATAATCTTCAAAATTTACATCAAGTAAATTGTTTATAGCAAATGTAAAGCTGTAATTCTCTAAGAATCTATAAGTTGCCCCTAAGTCTAGCAAATGATAATCTTTATAATATTTTCCGACAACACTTCTAGCACTTGTGTTTCTTAGACTATAAGAAGTTGGTGTTTTAAAGTTTCCCGTCCATCGTAAATATATATCAAAATATTCATATCTATATGAAGGTTTGATTGTAAATTTATGTCTAGCTATATTATTAACAGGAGAACCTTTAGGGACAAAATTATTACCTGTTCCTGTATCTCTTAGTGTTTGTGTATGTGTAAAGCCATAGCTCATATCAAGCCCAAAGCCATATATTGGCTTTAGTTTTAATGCTGCCTCTGCGCCAGCCATTAAAGATTTGTCAATATTACGATAAGTTTTACAATTATTTTCATTTGTGCATTCACTATCTGTAAAAGCAATAGCCTCAATTTGATCTCTAAAGTCAGTATAAAATCCTGTTAGTGTAATAAATACTGGATTTAAATCAAATATAGTGCTAAATTCATAGTTATAGCTCTGCTCTGGCTTTAAATCCTTATTACCAAAAGTTCCTCTCTGACTAGCATCAAAAGTCCAACCATCATAAAGATATGCAAGATTAGGAGCTCTAACTCCACTTGTAACACCTAATTTAAAAGTTAAAAAATTTGTTGGATTTACATTAATATAGAATCTTGGATTTGGTATTGCTGTATAAATATCACTATAATTATATCTTAAGCCCAAAGTAGTGCTAAGATACTCAAATGGGATATATTCACCCTCTGCAAAAATAGATACTTCATTCATGTGGCGAGAAAATTTTGTGCTTTTATTAATAAGCTGCTCATATAGATAATTAAGCCCTCCATTGAAGACTAAAACTCCATAATCTTCAAAGTCAAAGCTTCTATTATATGTGCTATTTAAGATTATATCTTTATTATCTCTCTTAGAATTCCAATTTAGAGAGCTTCCTTTAGAGCCACCAATAGGAATATTAGTGTGTGGTGCCCAAAATGTTTGTGAGTATTGAATATAGCTTGTTAAATTACCCCAATTATAATTTGCACTATGATTTAATACAGAATTGATTTTATAAAAGTCTCTAATTGCAGTTATTTGATTAACTGAAGTATTTAGAGAGCCTGTCCTTGCAAAGTAAGTCTCTGCGTCTAAATAAATATTATTATTTTCATTAATAGTCCAATTTAGCCTACCTCCTGCATTCCAATTTTGAAAGCCCGTAGCAGACCAAGTCGTATATGGATTTATATGTTGCGGACTACCAACCATATTATTTCTTAAAGATTCTGGCTTTAAGAAAGCATTTTGACCACCATACTTATAGCCACCTCTAACATTAAATGATAAAACTTTCTCTATAATAGGAGCACTAATATAACCATTTATCCCATAAATATTACCAAAAGTTTTATAATGCTCTGCCAATCTTGTTTCTAGCTGAACTCCACCTGTGATTTTATCTACATTTTTCTTTGTAATAATATTTATAACACCACCCATTGCGTCACTTCCATATATTAATGATGCAGGACCACGTATAACCTCTATCCTATCAATCATACTTGGAGGGGGCATAAAGCTAGTAAATGTTCCACTAAATCCATTTGCATCAAAGCCTTGAGCGACATTTTGTCTCTTACCATCTATCAAAATTAAAGTATAACCAGAATCTAAACCCCTCATTGAGATAGTATTTCCGCCTGTCTTTCCTGCCTCTACATAAACTCCGGGAATATCTTGCACAACATCACCTAAATCCCTAATAGGACGAGTTAATATCTCTTCTTTAGGGATAACACTAATACTTGCTGGAGCATTTTTAATCTTTTGTTCATATCCACTTGCAGAAACTACACTCTCACCTATATACACCTCTTCTAAATCTTCTGCATTTAAAATACCAATAAATAAAATACTAAATAAAAATAGATTAAAAAACATAATTTTAATTCCTCTCAAAATAATATAAAAATTGAGAATGGATATTAATATTATAAAAATTAAAGAAGGCTTAATATTAAGAATTGTTATTAATATTTAACAAAACGAAATAATATCTTATTAAATATTTATTAAAGTAGGTTTATTTTTTGCTAATTTTACTTGTAAGAAAAAATATTGCTAGAAGTATAATAACCCCAAATATTGGGAATATATAAGGATTGCTATCATAAGTTTTTTTAATAAAATCTCCCATAACATAGCTAAGAACTCCAACTAAAATTGCCCATATAAATGAAGCAAAAAAATTATATATCATAAATTTATTATTACTATATTTACTAATGCCAATTACCATAGGAACAATTGTCTTAATTCCATAAACATATTTATGAATGAAAATAATTATAAAGTCATATTTTTTTATCCAAATACTAATTAATGCAATTTTTCTTTTATGGTTTTTTAGGTATTTCATAACTTCAGCTTTTTGATACCTAGATATATAAAAAAGCACACTAGAGCCAATTAAATTTGCTGTTCCTGCTACAAAAATACAAAGATAAATATTTAATGAATTTATAGATTCTATCACTCCACTAGATAATATTCCTGCTGCTAAAAGTGCTATAAATCCTCCCCCAAGAGAATAAAAAAATAATATTATATAACCCCATACACCGATAGACCCACTTAGATTTTGCAAGATTTCTTCCAAAGTATTCCTTGATAATTTAAATACTAGATTCTAGCATAAAGCTAAAATAACTCATAATAATAAATATATCATTATTTTGGAATAAATCTTGCTTTAAAATTATCAAAGTTTAATTAGGATAATTTATATGGAAAATGGTTTCTACAACGCTACCGGTGGAATGGTTACACAATTTAATAGACTTGATGTAATCTCAAACAACCTAGCAAATACAAATACTAATGGCTTTAAAAGAGATGATGTTGTAATTGGTGATTTTATGAGATTATATGAAGAATACAAACACGAATTACCTCTCAAAAATCACACAAGAGAAGCAGCAAAGTTTCTAAACCGCACACTAAATCGCGTTCCTATTGTGGTAGAAGAATATAGCGATATAAGTATTGGAGGATTCGCTAAGACTGAAAATCCACTTGATTTAGCACTAAATAATAAAAATGCTTTTTTTGCAATTCAAACTCCAAATGGAGTAAGATATACGCGAGATGGTGCTTTCACAATAGATAATAATGGCATTTTAGTTACAAAACAAGGCTATCCTGTTTTATCAAAAGAGGGTATAGATGAAGAGGGATTTATAACAATTGATGCTTCAAATAACAACTTGGAAGTAAGCAAAAATGGAGATATATTCATTAGAAATCTAAGCAATGAGAACATAGGTAATCCAGAACCAATAGGAAATATTGCAATAGTAAATTTTATCAATCCAAAATTCCTTAAAAAAGTAGGTTCTAATCTCTACGAACTTCCACAAGATAGAATTAATGAGAGACAAAATATAAATGATAATAATGCAATACTAAGTGGTTTTATTGAAAAAAGTAATATTAATCCTGTTATTGAAATGACAGCATTAATTAGCACAAATAGACTTGTAGATATTTATTCTAAAGTAATGAAAACATATCAAGATGACCTAGCTACTGAAGCTATAAATAAACTAGCACAAAATAGAGCATAATAAAACAAAAGGAGTTAATTATGATTAGAGCATTATATACTGCTTCAACAGGAATGATTGGAATGCAAACACAGGTTGATACAACCTCAAACAATATAGCAAATGTTAGCACCATAGGCTATAAAAAGCAAAGAGCAGAATTTGCAGATTTATTTTATCAAACTATGCAATATGCAGGGACTTCTACTAGTGAAACTACCATTGCACCAACAGGTATTGAAATAGGACTTGGAGTAAGACCTATATCTATTGCAAAACATTTCTCACAAGGAAGCCCAAAAGAAACTGAAAATAACCTAGATATTGCAATAACAGGAAAAGGATTCTTTCAAATAGAACTTCCAGATGGGACAATAGCATACACTAGAAATGGAAGTTTTAAGCTTGATAATGAAGGGAATATCGTAAATAGCGAGGGTTATAGACTAATCCCAAATATCACCATTCCAGAAGATGCAACAAAGATAAATATTGGCACAGATGGGACTATTAGCGTTGTACAAGCAAACTCTACCGAGCTAAATACTCTAGGGCAGATTGAAACAACTACTTTTATAAACCCTGCAGGATTACACTCTATGGGAGACAATCTATATATTAATACAAATGCTTCGGGTGAGCCTATAAATGGCATTCCGGGGACTGAAGGATTTGGAATGCTAAGGCAGGGATTTATTGAAATGAGTAATGTGAAGTTAGTAGAAGAAATGGTAGATTTAATCACAGGACAAAGAGCTTATGAGGCAAACTCTAAGACAATACAAACTGCAGATTCTATGCTTCAGACAATAAATTCATTAAAAAGAGCTTAAATTAAATTTAAATCTAACACTATAAAACTTAATATTTATTATTAAGTTTTAATTAATGTTTAATATTAAAATATTTTTTAAGCTTGATTATGATAGCTTTACATTTATAAATCATTTACTTTTAATGATTATGAAATATCTTAAGCTAAGGAGGATTTAAAATGAGAGCAATATTCTTACTATTAGTATTTTTTAGTGGCTATATCTATGCCTATCCCTTTATCTGCTTCCAAGATATAGGCAAGAGTTTCTATTATAGTAAAAAAGATAAGAAAACGATATATAGGTATCAACATTGCTTAAGTCAGAAAGATTTTCAAAAAGTTGCTATATGCGTACATGCAATAACAGGAAAAAGCAATGGTAAAGATGGCACAATGTGTGAGAGGAATTTTAATTCAAAAACCGGGGTAGCTGATCCAGGTGGCTGGGTATATGAGCCTGATTATAATCTTATTAATGGTAAATGGACTGTAAACTGGCAAGGCTGTAGAGATATGTATGGACCTGCTGGTATAATAAATAATGTGGCTATACCTGCAGCAGGAAGAGTGGTCCATTATAAAAAGGAAACTTTACTTCACCAGGATAGTTGTCTTCAAGGAGGGAAAATACCTGTAAAAGCTTCGCCCGTAACTCCACCACCTAAGCCTACGCCACCACCAACTCCTACTAAATTAATCATTAAAGATGAATTTGCAAATGAGGATATAACTAAAATTCATACCAAAATTTCAGGTAATTCTGCAGTATTTCATATATTTAAAGAAAATAGTCATAACAGACTTGGATCGGGATTGAAGTCCGTAACTTGCACTATTGATGGAAGCTCAAGTCAAACAATAACCAAAGATGAATTTACCTTAAATGATGCCTTTGTGTTTAAATATAAACCACAAGATGGTTTTCCTAACACAGGAACACATAGCATTAATTGTAGTGGAGTAGATAATAGTAACAATCCAGTAGAGGGTGAAGCTACATTTTATTCTGCACCAGATTCTTATACTTATACTGCTAGTGTGAGTTTTCCAAATGGACATAATACTGAAAAAATAAACCCAAATAATGTTGAAAAAATTAAATATAACAACACAAAACAATATATACATAATAATTCTTCTTGGAATAGAAAGCCTGTAATAAAAACTTTTGAAAATCTAGAATTATATTTAGATAATGTATATGCCTATAATGCAAGAGGCGTAGTAGATACTGGTGTTAAATCAACAATAAGTATAGATATTAATAATATAAATGAATTTAAAAATGATATTAAAAAGATTACTACAAAAGCTCCTAATGTTGTAACTATAAATAAAAATCAATGCAAATCATCAAATCCAAACATTCCTACTATAAATCCTATATCTTTGGTAAATGGTGCAATGAGTGCGTCTAAAACGCCTTCACTTACATTTAATAATAATAATGCTCTAATAGGAACTATGAGTATAACTTACCAAGATAAAGATATAGCAACAAAAATTGAGAGTGAAAGAAAGGCAGGAAATTGTGGAAAATACAACAAAGCTCCTTGTCCAATACCAGCTAAAGCAACATTTATATTTGATTATCAAGTAGTCCCAAATGACTTTAAAGTGGAAGTATTAGATGCTAAATCTAATCCTTTAAAAGTGCTATATTTTGGTCAAGGTAGCAATCCTTCAGTAGAAGAGAATTCAGCTAAGATAAAATTAACAGCAATAGGAACTAATGCTAAACCTTTGGATAACTTTGATGCAAGCTGTGCAGCACAGGATGTAGATATAGATATTAATCTAAATAGCAAAGATGCGTTTATAGAATTATTAAATAAGGATGGAAGTAAATCTAACACGATTCCATTAGCCAACTTTAAGCAAGGAATTGCAGAGATAGAAAAGATTATTTCTATTAAAAAAGATGCTAATACTAACTTTACTCCTAATATGAAAAATGAACCTGTATTTTTAGATAAAGGTATAAGTAGTGAAATAGCATTTACAGGATTTAATTCAAATAACACTTATTATCCATCATACACTCCAGCTAATAATGGAATTGATATGGTAATACTAAGAGGTAGAATAAATGCCATAGACACAGATGATAACACAAAGGCTGGTTCTCCAAGCCCTACTAAAGTATATTATGAATTTCAGTGTGAATATTGTGATTTAAATAAACTAGGCAAAATAACAGGAGTAAAAAGCTACAAACAAAGCCCTACTCAACAGGGTTGGTTTATAGACTCTACATTCTCAAATTTTAATTCAACTAAAATAACTAAAGACAAAGTAGCAATAGAGAGTGGAGGATTAAATATAAACTCTATTAGCAATCCCAAAGATGGAATACAAGAAATAAGCTATGGCTCTGCTAACTCTGGTAAATATAAGCTAAATATATCTCATGGTGAATTATTAAATGGAAAAATTCCAATATCTATGCCAGATTTCTTATTATATAATCCATATTGGAATAAAAATGTTAAATGGCATACAAGCTCATTTATTTACATTAAAGGAAGAGCTAAAGATGATAATAGAGATTATGGCGTAGATACAGGCGTTGCAAAGAACACTAGAAATGGTGGAAGAACAGGAGGATTCTAAAAATCCTCTTTTAATATATTAATCTTAAATATGTTAATTTAAATGTATTTAAGATTACTAGATAACTAATTATTTATAGAAAACTCTATCTGCACTTACAAAATAAATATTAAATCTAAAATAGATTCTAAAAGGATTCCTCTTAGATGCTAATTTATCATAAATACTTATAAAATTGGATCTATAACTTTTTTATATATAATCTCTTAGGTCTAATAAAAAAGGTTACATTTAGTTAAGCAAATGTTAGTTAAAAATCTTCTACATTCTTTAACTAAAGCCTTAGAAATAGCAAAATTAAAAGACTTAATAGAAAAAGCCCAATGCAAGCATAACTGAATTATTCAAATTTCTCAATCACTAATGAGAAGCGGACACGGATAAAAATCAAATATTAAAAATAAAGTGAGTAAAAATCAAAGCTTAGAGGTAAAATATGTAAAAAGAAAAGCTTAAAAATAAAGTAGATAAAAAATAAACACTTAGAAGATAGTGTGTAAAAATCAAAGCCTAAAGCATAGTAGATAAATCAGAGGTTAAAAGTAAAATAAATAAATAAAGCTTAAAAATAAAGTAGGTAAAGAATCAAAACTTAAAGGATAGCCGTTAAATCAAATGCTAAAAATAAAGTGGATAATAAAATAAAAACCCTAAAAAGTAAAATAGATAAAAATAAAAATTATATCTTAGCTTTGCTTCCTATACACTTTTTAAAAAGTCTTATTATCTTATTTTTTATTTTTATCTTTAGAGGTGTTTTAAGGCTTAAATGAAAATTTTGGATTCTGCTTAATGCTATGCTACTTTCTTCAATATATTTAGGAAAGTTAATTGGAAATTTCTCATTAATGCTAGGGGGATTATATATATCCTCACTCCCGCAATGCACTCCAGACCCATCAAAACCAATTTGTTTGACATAAGATAGCTTTGGCATAAGAGTTAGAGTCCTGTATTTATAAGAAATGAGATAACTAAAAATTGCCCAAGTTTTTATTTTGCCATTTACATTAAGAAGAAAATGGCTATAAAAAGAGGCATAGCCGTCTAAATTAATGTATTTAATATCATTTTTATCAAAATTCTCCAAAACCCAATCTATATCCCTTTTAAAAAGCTTCCACCTATCGCTCCAAATAGCCCAACCCCAACAATGCGGTATCCGCCAAAAAAAGCAATCATCTAAATTGCTAGTATCAATGGGATAATTCCAAGCAGAGATACTATAAACTTTTGGCTCATCTTTATATTTGACAAGCCCTGCATTCATATAGTCCAAAAACACAGGGCTAACCACTATATCATCTTCTAAAATAATTGCCTTATCATATTGATTAACCACTTCTGTAACGCCAGAAATGATAGAATCTGCTAATCCTAAGTTTTTATCTCTAAAGTTAAGCTCTACCCCAGCTTTAAAGATACCCTTAAAAATATGGCTGATTTGCTTGACATATTCTCTTACTCTCGCTACCTTTTGCTGCTCATCAAAAGTAGCATTATCTTTATAATTATCACAAAAGATAATTAGCTTGCTATCCTTTGCTAAAGAATTTTTAGCAAGAGATTCTACCACTTTCTTGGTATGCTCTAATCTATTATATGTAAAAAGAATAATTGGTGCAAGATTACCCATACTTCATCTTTTATTAAAATTTCTTTTCTTATGCTCTAAAATCATCAATAAAAGCTTTAAAAATATATATTTTGGCTGCTCATAAGAATCTACCTCAAACATTGCTTTACTAAAGCAGTCTAGCTCTCTTCTATTAAGCTTGAGATTTGCCTCTTTTGTAGCAAAAAGCAGGCTTGTTATCTTACTTCTTAATTCATCTCTTTTTAATTGGGAGCTAAGATTTGCTAAAAATTCGCTAATAACGCCTAAATTTATTTTATTTAAGTCAATTTCAAACTTAGCAATTTCAGTTTTAACTTTTTTATTGATTATTATCATTCGTGAGATAATAGTTGGCAAAATTGAGCTTTTATACTTGGTAACTAAAATAAATTTAATATTTTTTGGTGGCTCTTCTAAAACCTTCAATAAAGCATTTTGTGCGTATATATTAAACTTATCTCCTACTAAAATAATTATTTTTATTTCATTTGATGAAATATAACTCTCATCTATTGCTTCTCTTGCGTGTTCTATCTTAAAATCACCTTTCTTTAGAGCATCTTCATTCATTGGAAAAACTCTAGTATTGTTATATTTAGCCCTTAAATTTCTAATCTCATTTTCCAAATCATTAACAATAATTATTTCGCCAATATCTCTCACTCTTTAATCCAAAATTATTTCATTAAACATTATTGCATCAATACTCCTATCAAGCACTCTAAATAGCTGTAAAAGCTTAATATCTGAATTTAAATCATTTGAGTTTAGATTAAATGCTGCATGAAGATTGCTATCATAAGCCCAAATGAAGCTATTTGGGTGCTCTATGGCTAATGTTGCTAAATTATTATCAGTCTTACCTACATACCAAATAGTATGATTTTTAAAAGCAATATCTAGCATATCCTCTATATATTGTGTATTTATCTTAGAATCTGGCAATATAGTATTAATATCAAATATAGGTATAAGTGGGCGACCTTTATTTAAATTAATATTTTGTAAAACATATCTAAGAAACCAATTTCTTTTAGAATCTGTGCAAATAACTATAGAATATCCATTTATAATATTATTTATAAACCGATATGCAATATTACACCAATCAAATCTTTTTTCTTCAAGCCAAGCTAATGCTAAGACCTCATCATCGCCTCTTATTAATTCTAAAGTCCAATTAGGAAAAACTAAATCAATATTATTCATTACTTATCTAACTCATAGGCATTATGCAAGGCTCTTACTGATAATTCAGCGTATTTTATATCAATTATCATAGAAATTTTAATCTCACTTGTGCTAATCATCATAATATTTATATTCTCATTAGCCATTGTGCTAAAAGTTTTACTTGCAACACCTGAATGACTCTTCATTCCCAAGCCTACAATGGAGACTTTTGCGATATTTTCATCATATTCAATTCCTTGTGCAGAATTTCTAAAATCACTTAACAATTTTCTACAAAGTGCAATATCTGTTTTTGGAATGGTAAAGTCAATATCTGTTTTTCCATCTCTACCTATTGTTTGAACTATCATATCTACATTTATATTAGAATTTGCTAGAGAACTAAAAAGAGCAGCTGCAATTCCGGGTTTATCATTTACATCAATTAAACTAACCCTCGCTTGATTTTTATCTAATGCTATACCTGAAATTATAGGTTTTTCCATTATTTCCTCCTCATTTGTAATTATCGTCCCTGCATTATCATTAAATGAATTTCTAGTAATGATTTTAACATTTAACTTTTTTGCCATCTCAACAGAACGATTAAGCAATACCTTTGCACCCAAAGATGCTAACTCTAACATTTCATCATAACTTATTTTATCAATCTTTTTTGCCCTTTGCTCAATTCTAGGGTCAGTAGTATATACCCCATCAACATCTGTATAAATCTCACATATATCAGCATTCAGTGCTCCAGCTAATGCCACAGCTGATAAATCACTACCTCCTCTTCCTAATGTAGTAATATATCCATTATCATTAACTCCTTGAAATCCCGCTACAATAACTATATAATCATCATTTAAATACTTTATTATATTATCTGTATTGACATCTTGAATTTTAGCTTTTGTATAAATATCATCAGTTCTTATTCCTGCAGCCCTGCCACTTAGTGATATTGCTTTAGCTCCTAATTCATTTAAAGCAATTGAAAGAAGAGCACTTGTTACAATTTCTCCTGTGCTTAATACTTTATCTACTTCCCTTTCATTTGGTAATTGGCTAAAATATTTTGTATATCCTATCAATTTATCTGTCTCTCCACCCATAGCAGATACTACAACCACTATTTTATCGCCTATATTCCTTGACTTTAGCACTTTTTTTGCAATATTTTCTATCCTTTGACAATCACCAACACTTGTCCCACCATATTTTTGAATAATTAGCATATAGTATAATATCCCTTCATGAAATATATCCTTCCTTTTTAAAATACTCCAATACTTTCTTGTAAATAGGTCGTTTAAAATAAACAATATTTACAAAAATATTTTCATAATTCACGAATTTGTATCTAACAAATTCTGGCACATTAGTATCTAAGTTAATAAGAGTATTATCTCTTAATTTAACTAAGAAGTATTTTTGCCTCTGCCCTTTAAATGGATACATTTTTGTTCTTATATTTCCTGTGGGAAAATTATATTTTAACCATTCTGGATACTCTGCTAAAACCTCTACATTAGAAGTTCCAATCTCTTCTTCTAGCTCTCTATATAATGCTTCTAATGGGCTTTCGCCATAATCTATACCACCTTGTGGAAACTGCCAAACATTTTTTACATTTTTTATATCATTCCTTTGTGCTATAAAAAACTCGCAAATATCTGGATATTTTTCTGATAATATTATGGCAGCGACATTTGGACGATATTTAGACATAACATTCCTTGATTTAAGTTTCTAAAATAGATTCTATAAAAAAAAATGTAAAAAAAATATTAGAGGAGAAAAATTGCTACTCTACATACATATACCATT
Organism: Helicobacter sp. MIT 14-3879; assembly: GCF_003364125.1. Taxonomy (NCBI): domain Bacteria; kingdom Pseudomonadati; phylum Campylobacterota; class Epsilonproteobacteria; order Campylobacterales; family Helicobacteraceae; genus Helicobacter; species Helicobacter sp. MIT 14-3879. Next base: position 215,987 of record NZ_NXLP01000003.1, on the reverse strand, counting down.
TTGTGATTCTAAATGTGGATATTGTGCTTTTAATTCACTAACAAATATGATTCATTATAAAAAAGAATATTTAGAGGCTATTAAAGCTGATTTAATACACTCACTTAATCTAGTAACATCGCTTAATAATGGCTTATTGAAAAAGTTAGATTCTATATATATCGGTGGAGGAACACCAAATACACTAGCTCCAAAAGATTATGAAGATATTTTTAATATTTTGCAAAAATACATTTCAAAAGACACAGAAATTAATATTGAACTTAACCCAAATGCATCTAAATTCGAGGTTTTGTGGGAATTTAAAAATCTAGGCATAAATCGCTTTAGCATAGGAATTCAAAGCTTTAGAGAGGATAAATTAAAATTGCTAGATAGAATCCATAGTGTTGAAAGTGCAAAAGAATTTATACAAAAAGCCATAAAATGTGATATTTATACTAGCATTGATTTAATATATGATACAAGACTAGATTCCAAAGATAGCATAAAGGAAGAGTTAAATTTAGCTTCTAGTTTAGGTATTGGACATATTTCTTGTTATACATTAAGTATTGATGAAAACTCAAGATTCTACACTAAAAACAAGAATCCAACGCTAGATTCTAGCTTATGCTATGAGCTAAAAGAAAGATTAGAATTATTGGGTTTTAATCAATATGAAGTATCAAATTATGCTAAAACTCACAAAAGCAAACACAATCTAGGATATTGGCAATATAAAGACTATATTGGTATTGGCTTAGGAGCTGTTGGAAAAATAAACAATAAAAGATTCTATAAACAAGATAATTTTCAAAGCTATCTTAAAAATCCATTTCAATACAAAATAGAAATTTTAAGTAAAAATGATATCATCTTAGAAAAAATATTTTTAGGAGTAAGAAGTGAAGTTGGTGTAAATCCAAGCATAATAAAAAATAAAAATAAATTAGAGATTTTAGTAGAAAATAAAAAATGTATATTAAAAAATAATAGAATCTATAACACAAATTATTTTTTAGCTGATGAGATAGCATTGTGGCTAGAAAATTAAATATTTATTTTTTATTTTTCAACATATATTAAATATATTAACTACTCCATATTGTTTTTATCTCTTTTATCCATTACTTATACTTTAAGCAAATATTCAAAAAATATATTTATAATTCATTTACTTTAATATTTATTTAACTTTTATGCCAAATAAATATTTAGAGAAATAACCTTCATAAAAGGAGACAATATGATGAAAAGAAGAAATGCTTTTAGTATGATAGAGTTAGTATTTGTTATAGTAATACTAGGAGTTTTAGCAGCAGTAGCAGTTCCAAGATTTGTTGCTACAAGGACAGATGCACAAGTTGCAACAGCAAGAAGTGATTTAGCTTCAGTTCAAAAGGCAATTGTTGCTAAAGTTTTTGCAGATAATATTGACCCTACAGCAAGCAAAGTTCCAGCTCCAAATGACCCAACTAAAAGCAAAATGATTGGTTGGAGTGAATGGATAATTGAAGTTGGTGGATTAGATAGAAGTAGATGGATGGAACAAAATTGGAATAATAATCCAGCCTTTCCGGGAATAGCACCTATGGGAAATGTTAAAAACAATGTAGGGGGAACAACATTTCAAAAAGGTAATTGTGGAACTATGTTATATATAGATTATAGTAGAGGAACATTAGAATTTCACCCAGAAAATATGACTATGCAACACTCTGGAACATTCTGTGAGCTTTTAAAAGCTTCTTATGCTAATTCTTCTGGTCCGGGAAATAAAAGCATTCCTCTAGCTTCAACAGGAACTATTGAATTTTAATTAATATCTAAAAAGCTCTAAAGAGCTTTTTAGACTACCTTAATTCTTTACTACAATTATTTATAATCTTTATTTATTAATTCTTATTTAAATTCTACAAAAAATTAGATTTTACAAATATTTTATTCTAAAATATAATTTTATATTTATCTAAATTTAGTAACATAAACAAAAGCTTATAATATCTTAAAATAAAAGGCTATAAAAATGTTTTCAAAAATATTAATTGCAAATAGAGGTGAGATTGCTGTAAGAATTATTAGAGCTTGCAATGATTTACATATTAAAAGCGTAGCAATATATTCTAGGATTGATAAAGAATCTATGCATGTAAAAATGGCAAGTGAAAGTTATGAAGTTAGCTCTGACCCACTAAAAGCTTATCTTGATGGTGATGCCATAATTAATATAGCAATAAATTGTGGTGCAGAAGCTATCCACCCAGGATATGGATTTTTAAGTGAAAATGCAGAGTTTGCTAGAAAGGTAAAAAATGCAGGGATAATTTGGATTGGACCAGATTATAGTGTTATTGCAAAAATGGGTGATAAAAATGCGGCAAGAGAATTAATGAAAAAAAATGGTATCCCAATAGTTCCTGGAACAAAAACACTTAATAATTATAGCATTCAAGAAATAAAAATAATGGCAAATAAAATAGGCTACCCTGTAATATTAAAAGCTAGCAATGGAGGTGGTGGAAGAGGAATTAGAGTAGTTAGAAATGATAATGATATAGAAGATAACCTAGCTGCTTGTAAAAGGGAGGCTATGGCTTTCTTTAAAAATGATGAAGTTTTTATGGAAAAATACATAGAAAACCCAAGACATATTGAATTCCAAATTATTGCTGATAATTATGGAAATATTGTTCATTTATTAGAGAGGGATTGTTCTATTCAAAGACGTCATCAAAAGCTAATAGAAATTGCACCAAGTCCTACTATGAGCTTTGATTTACGCCGTAAAATGGGGTCTGCAGCAGTAGCTGCAGCAAAAGCTGCAAATTATACTAATGCTGGAACAATTGAATTTCTAGTAGATGATTTAAATAACTTCTATTTTATGGAAATGAATACTAGAATCCAAGTAGAACACGGAGTTACAGAAGAAATTACAGGATTTGACATAATAGGAAGACAGATTCGCTCTGCAAGCGGTGAAATTCTAGATTTAAACCAAAGTGATATTTTACATCAAGGATATGCTATTGAAGTTAGAATTAATGCTGAAGATGTAGCAAATGATTTTATGCCAAATCCGGGCAAAATAACTACATACTACCCTGCATTAGGACCATTTGTCCGTATTGATAGTGCAGTTTATAAAGACTATGTAATTCCACCAAATTACGATTCTATGATTGCAAAATTAATTGTAAGAGCATCAAGCTACAATCTAGCAGTTAATAAATTAGTTAGAGCATTAGAAGAATTTACAATTAGGGGTATTAAAACCACTATTCCATTCTTGCTAAATATAGCAAAAGATAGGGATTTTAGAAAAGGAAACTTCGATACATCATATATAGAAAATAAAATTCAAGAATTAATGCCAAATGAAGCTATAAACAAAGATGATATTGTTGCAGTTATAGCTACTGCTATTGCTATCAAAGCTGGGTATTAAGCACTAAACATCGTTTAAATATAGATTTTAAAAATCAATTAATTAATTTTTAGTATAATCATAAATTTATTATTTAAATCTTTTAAGGAATATAAATGAAGCGAACATATCAACCTCATAACAAACCGCGTAAAAGTACTCACGGATTTAGAGCTAGAATGAAAACAAAAAATGGACAAAGAGTCATAAGAAATAGACGAGCAAAAGGTAGAAAAAGACTTGCCGTATGATACTTTAAAAAATAAAAAAGAATTTGACTTTGTGTATAAAAACTCAAATAAAATTAGAAGTGATATTTTTGATATTTGCATTCTAAAAAAGAATTTTATGGAAAGTTTTTATATAAAATTTAAAAAACAAAAAAATATAAGTATCGTTGGTCTTAGTGTGTCTAAAAAAATAGGTAAAGCAGTAGAGAGGAATCTAATAAAAAGACGTTTTAGGGTTATTTGTGCAAAGTTGTGCAAAAATGTATCTTTAAGACAAAACTTAATTTTAATAATCATTGCAAAAGAAAAAATTAAACAAACTCCTTTCTTTCAGTTAGAAAAAAATATTTTAAATATATTGCTTAAGTGATAAAATGAAAATTGATAAACAAATAAAATTTTATAAAAAATATATTTCTCCATTAATTCCTCCTAGTTGTAGGTTCTACCCTACCTGTTCAGAATATGCAATGTATTGTTTTAGATATAATAATATTATTATTGCAAGTTTTAAAAGCATCATTAGAATCTTAAAATGTAATCAATTATTTAGCGGTGGGATAGAATATCCTAAAGCAAAGTTTTCAAAAATACCACCAAAATTTAATATAAAAGATTCAATAATATGCAATACATTACCAAAAATATATATTTGGTTGGTCCCTATTAAAAACAATGAATTTTATATAATCAAAGTATTAAAGGAAAGAAATTGAATAACAATAATCCAAATATAAGAATTTTTATCGCAGTAATTTTATCAATAATGTTTATAATCCCATATATGTATTTTTTTGCACCAAAAACAGAGCTAAAAGATTCTAATGCAACAATGTCTAGTATGACCAACATATTAGAAGGCAATAAAGATACTAAGATTGAAGCTCCAAAAAACAACCAGAATAGTATTAAAGCACCAAAAGAAACAGATTCCACTTTAATAATTGCTAAAGTAGAATCTAGTGATATTGAGATGAAAATTGATAATCTAGGACGCATTGATAGCGTTTTGTTAAAAGGTAAAAAATATTTAAATGATAATGGAGAGCCTTTATCTTTACTAGATAATAAAGCAATAAAACCATTAGAAATTAGATTTGAGAATAAAGAAATTAATAATAAAGCATTTAATACTCCATACAAAGCAGATATTGATATTATAAATATCGATAATGAATCAAAAAAAATAGTTCTAACACAGAATCTAGGTAAAATAGAGGGATTTGGAGAAATTATAGTAAAAAAAATAATTACATTTTATAAAAATTTAAAATTTGATGTAGAAATTGAGCTAAATAAACCCCTAAATTACTATATCTCTAATGGTTCAAGACCTATTGCAGATTCTTCTTCATATGTTTTTAAAGGAATAATTATTAAAAAGAGTGATAATAAACTAGAAAAAATTGAAGATGGAGATAATATCGAAATAAATAATTTTAATAACGTAAAATTCATTGCTAGTGTAGATAGATATTACACAACTTTACTTTTTTCTGAAAATGGGCTTAATGCAGTAATTGATAATGTGAGTGATGGAAAGCATTTATCTTACATATTTTTAAATGATAGTGCAAAATTTAGTGGATATATAGGACCTAAAAACTACAAAGATTTAAAAAGTATAGAACCATTATTAACAGATGTTGTAGAGTATGGTGTAATTACATTCTTTGCAAAACCATTATTTTTACTTTTAGAGTGGTTATTTGGTATCTTTAAAAATTGGGGTTGGGCTATTATACTCCTTACATTAATAGTTAGAATCGTGCTTTATCCGCTTACTTATAAAGGTATGGTATCAATGCAAAAACTAAAAGATTTAGCACCAAAAATGAAAGAGATTCAAACTAAATACAAAGGCGATGCTCAAAAATTACAGATTCATATGATGGAACTTTACAAAAAGCATAAAGTTAATCCTATGGGTGGTTGTCTGCCATTATTATTGCAGATTCCTGTATTCTTTGCAATTTATAGGGTATTGTATAACGCAGTAGAATTAAAAGATGCTACTTGGATACTATGGATAAAAGACCTCTCTGCAATGGATCCATATTTTATACTACCTATTTTAATGGGAGTTACAATGTATTTACAGCAACATATAACCCCAGCTACATTTAATGATCCTATGCAAGAAAAAGTCTTTAAATTTCTTCCAGTCGTATTTACAATATTTTTAATTACTTTTCCAGCAGGATTGATACTGTATTGGACAGTTAATAATATCTTTTCAATAATTCAACAATTAATTATTAATAAAGTTATGGCTAAGAAAAAAGAAATAGAAATTGCACAACATAAGAGGAAAGATAAGTGATAAAAATTAGTGCTAGCAGTATTGAGGAGTGTCTGCTTAAAGCATCTAGTGAGCTAAATTGCTCTTGTATAGATTTGGAATATGAGATAATACAAAAGCCGAGTAAAGGCTTTCTTGGGATTGGTAAAAAAGAAGCACAAATAGTTGTGAATCTAAAATCAAAACCAAGTAAGAATAAAGCGAATAAATACTGCTTTGAAGATGCACTAAATAAAATTAGCGATGAAATTAATGAATTATTTTCACTACTTCCATTTGAACTAGATAAAATTGAAGTTAGTAAATATAGCCAAAACACTATTTTAATACATTTTAAAGGTAAAGATTCCGCTTTATTAATAGGCGAAAAAGGATATAGATATAAGGCTATTTCATACCTACTTTTTAATTGGATAAATACACAATATGGACTTAATATACGACTTGAGATTGAAAGCTTCCTAGCAAGCCAAGAAACAATGATAGCAAATTATCTAGCACCAATTATTGAAAATATTAAACATTCAAAAGAGTTATTTATTACAAAGCCACTTGATGGAATCTTGGCTTATATAGCATTAAAAGAGCTAAGATCTCATTTACCAGATAGATATATAATGGTAAAAACAAATGAAAATAATGAGACTTACATAGTAATTCAAGCAAACCAAAATGAATAGCAATGATACAATAGTGGCTATATCAACACCAATTGGAGTTAGTGCTATTGGTATAGTTCGTCTTAGTGGTAAAAACTCTATAAATATAGCCAAAAAAATTACTAAAATGAGCTCTTTTTTACCTCGCTATGCACATTTAAAATATTTATATGATAATGATAATAATATAATTGATAGAGGAATAGTAATTTATTTTAAAGCACCAAACAGCTTTAATGGAGAAGATATTATAGAATTTCAATGCCATGGTGGAATTTTAGTTTGTAAAAAAATATTAGATACTTGTATAAACTTTGGAGCTAGACTTGCTAGAGCTGGTGAGTTTAGCAAAATTGCCCTTATAAATGGAAAAATGGATTTATCTATGATAGAGACAATTTCTAAATTAATATCAACACAGAGCACAGAGGCATTAAAATTAATAGCTAAAAATCTAAGTGGTGATTTAAAAAATATAATAGATAATTTTAGAGAGGATTTAATTGAGATTCTAGCACACACTGAAGCCTTGATTGACTATGCTGAAGAAGACTTACCAAAAAATTTAAATAACAAAATAGATAACATAGTAGAAAAGCTTACTTATTTACATAAACATTCACTAAGTATGCAAAACACTATTGATGGGCATAAATTAGCAATTATAGGAAAGCCAAATGTTGGTAAAAGCTCAATTCTAAATAAATTATTACTTAAAGATAGGGCTATTGTTTCTGAAGTTGAAGGTACTACAAGAGATATTATACAAGAGAATATAACGATAAATAATCAAGTTATTAAAATAATAGACACTGCTGGAATTAGAGAAAGCATTGAAATAATAGAAAAAATAGGCATACAAAAAACCATAGATACAATTAAAGAAAGTACTATCATTTTAGCTGTTTTTGACAATAGCAAGGAATTTAATGATAGTGAAATTTTAGAAATACTATATCAAAATAAAGATAAAATCATAATTATTGCTATAAACAAGAGTGATAAAGAAAATAGACTTGATAAAAGCATTCTAAAGGATTTTGAGTGTATAGAAATATCAACACTAGATAATAGTGTATATAAAATTAGGGATTTAATAGGAGAAAAAATTGCAATTAAGCCACTTAATGATGACTTTGTGCTACTTAATTCTAAAAGACAGCTTGATTGTGTGGAATCTTGTATAAAAGCAATACATAATGCAAAAAATAATCTATATGATTATGAAATATTTAGTTTTTATATTAATGATGCCTTATATACTCTAGAATTACTATCAAAACCATTTAGCTATGATGAAATGCTAGATAAAATGTTTTCTTCATTTTGCTTAGGAAAATAATGTAAGTTTAGTATGAGCTATTAATGTGAGACATAAATTCTGCCCTACTTCTTGCATCATTTTTAAATGTGCCTCTAAGAGAGCTTGTTATTATTGTTGAATTTTTTTTCTCAATACCACCCTGCATTATCATACATAAATGTGTAGCTTCAATTACAACCATAACACCCTTGGGCTTCAGAGCTTCCCAAATGCTAGAAGTTATTTGTTCATTTAATCTCTCTTGAATCTGAAGCCTTTTAGAAAATATCTCTACTAACTCTACTAAATGAGAGATTCCAACTAACTTTGAATTTGGTATATATCCAATAGAAATTTTCCCAAAAAATGGTAATATATGATGCTCACACATAGAATAAAACTCTATATTTTTCAAAACTACCATTTCATCATAATTTTCATTATAAAGAGTTGCATTTAATAATTCTAATGGATTTTTATTATAACCACTATATAATTTCTCCCAAGACTTCACAACTCTATTTGGAGTATTTATTAATCCTTCTCTATTTTTGTCTTCTTTAATATATTTAAAAAAACAATCAAAAAAAGAGTTAAATTCATTTTTATTATTTTGCATTAAAATATCCTCTTATTGTCCAAGTAACGCTTTAATTCTATTTTTAATGCTAGGATGTGTGCTAAAAGCCTCTTTTGGGTCAAATATATATGCAGCTCTTCTTGTTGGATTAATATCGGCATTACTATAATCACTCTTATTATAATCCCCACTAATCTTTTGTAATGCTCTAATCATTGGCGAACTATCATTCATTATATATGCCGCCCCACTATCTGCCATATATTCCCTACTCCTACTTAAATACATCTGTAAAAATAATGTAATAAAAGGTAAAACAATCTGTAAAACTAATAATATTATTCTAGCAAGCCCTGCCCCAGAGTTATTATTACCTCTAGCAAATAAGAATATTGAATAATTTGCTACTAAAAGCATTATATTGCTTAAAATTCCTACACAAAGAGTTAAGCGAATATCTCCATGTCTAATGTGGCTTAATTCGTGTGCTACAACAGCCTTTAACTCATCTCTATCTAGTTTTTGTATCAACCCCATAGTTACAGCAATTAAAGAGTTATCCTCATTCCACCCACTAGCAAAAGCATTCATATACTCTGCATCAATAATATAAAGTTCAGGTATAAATTCTATTTTAGAATCCCTAACTAATTCTTCTAAAATATCATATAAATCAGATTCCCTCTTACTTAAAACTCTATTTGGATTGACTAATTTGTATTCATTTCCACTTAGCATAATTTTTTTAAAATTTACCACCATAATAACAATAATTACTGCTGCCACACTAAACATACATAAAGTAACTATTGGAATCTCTCTAAAGCTTAGCAAATCAGCAAATCCACCGCCTAAACTTGAAGCATTTATCCTAACTATATCAACCAATAAGCCAATGAGGATAAAAATTATAATATATGTAGCTAAGACAGCATTTGTTTTATTTTTATTTTGTCTAATTATATTTTCAAAATTCATTTTTCCCTCCTATTGTTAGATTCTAAGATATATTAGATTCTAAAATTTTCAGATTATTGCTTAATATATTTAAAAATATTGTAGCATAGCTACCCTTTGGTAAAGTAAAATTAAATTCTCCATTTGCAATTTCTTTTTTATATCTAAACTTAAGATTTTCTACAAAAACCCAAGCAAATCTTCTATCACCAAGCTCTTTATCTAGCAAATTATCAATAAATTTATTTTCAAAAAAAGCAGCTAAATTATTAGATTTTATTGTTTTACTCCCACATAACAGACCTGTTGGAACAAGCTCTCTTAAATTAAATCTTTCTACTTCTAATATATCTTTATTATCTTTATAATAAAGCTTTCCATTTGGGTAAAACCTCATTATATCACCTTTAAGTATTTTAAAAAAATGCTTTTGAGATTTAAGGCTTATTATTTCATCTAAAGATAAAGTAATATCTTTTTTAAGCATAGTTTGAATTTCTTTTGGATTAAAAGATTCTAGAATCTTGCAAAATTTTATTCTATCTTTTAGCCAATTATTAAAGAGATAACTTTGAAATGAACTAATTAAAAATTTAGATATTTTTTTATCTCTTATTTTTAACTTACCCTCTAAAATATCCCTACCCTCCTTATAGTTATCTTTATTTTTACCAAATCTCTGAATCCCAAAATAATTTGGCATTCCATTTTGTGAGATAATTTTACAAACTTCTTGTATTTTATTTGCATCAACAAAATTTAATTTTTTTATGCGAATATAAAATTTATTTCCACTTAAATGCCCTAATTTAAGCTTATTGTTGTGATATGTAGAATCCAAAATCTTAATATTTTCAATATCTAACTTTTCTATATTTTTAGTAAATTTTTTGTTAATAGAAATATATTGAATACTCAATGAATGCTTATCTTTTAACCCCGCATAGCCTATTTCATTTCTTTTAATATTTAAATTTTTACTAAATATATTTAGCATTTCATTTGTGCTTATATTTTTCTTTCTAACTTTTAGTATAAGATGCTCTCCACTACCGCTAAAGTTATAAAGCGGAATCTCTTCTACTACAAAATTTTTTGAATTTTTAACAAAATAAAAATTAATTGGTGAATGATTTAAGTAATTCAAATATTCCATAATTCACTTCTTCAAAGTTTTTGATTTAATAGCTAAAATTATTGCCTAATATTTTTTCTTTGTAAATTAATTTTATTTAAACATTTTTAATAATAATTTTTAACAAATAGAGTATTTATAACCTTTTTTTGATTTTATTTTAAATAAATCAAACTAATATTGCTTTTATTACAATATAATTAAAGCGTCTATAATTAAAAATAGATTAATAAAGACTTAAAGTCTGTAAAATGGAGTAAAAATGAATAAAATACTAAGCTATATCTTATGGGCTATTATAGCTTTTATTGGTGCTAGTTGTTTTGGTGTTTTAGCACTACATAAAGGTGAGAGTATAAATGCTGTTTGGTTTGTGATAGCAGCAGTATGCATCTATGCAATTGCTTATAGATTTTATAGTAAATACATTGCATTAAAAGTATTAGGACTTGATGATAATAGAGCTACTCCAGCAGTAGTTAGAAATGATGGGAGAGATTTTGTCCCTACAAATAAAATAGTGCTTTTTGGGCATCATTTTGCAGCTATAGCTGGTGCAGGTCCATTAGTAGGTCCAATACTTGCAGCACAAATGGGATATTTACCTAGTATGATTTGGCTAGTTGTCGGTGTTGTTCTAGCAGGAGCAGTTCATGACTTCGTAGTTCTATTTTTATCCACAAGAAGAGATGGAAAAAGCCTAGGGGAAATGATAAAGCTTGAATTAGGAAGTGGTGTAGGAACAATTGCTATGATTGGGATACTTGGAATTATGATGTTAATTATTGCAATACTTGCGCTTGTCGTTGTAAATGCCCTTGCAGAATCTCCTTGGGGATTATTTACAATAGCAATGACAATTCCCATAGCAATATATATGGGAATTCATATGAGATTTATTCGTCCTGGTAAAATTGGCGAGGCTAGTATAATTGGCTTTGTATTATTAATTGCTGCATTATATTTTGGTAATAATGTAGGTGCTGACCCATATTGGAGGGAAGTATTTAAAGTTAGTCCAGTAAATCTAACATATATTATGATAATCTATGGATTTGTGGCAGCAATTTTACCTGTATGGTTTCTACTTGCGCCTAGAGATTATTTAAGCACTTTCTTAAAAATTGGTGTAATTATTATTATGGCAATTGCTATTTTAATAGTTCAACCTCACATTAATATGCCTAGTATAACTCAATATATTGATGGAAGCGGACCTGTATTTGCTGGAAAGTTATTTCCATTCTTATTTATTACCATTGCCTGTGGTGCTATAAGCGGATTTCACGCTTTAATCTCTAGTGGAACAACCCCAAAAATGTTAGAGAAAGAATCTCACGCAAGAATGGTTGGATATGGCTCAATGCTTATGGAATCTATGGTTGGTGTTATGGCTTTAATAGCAGCAATAATTCTAACTCCAGGTCTTTACTTTACAATAAACGTAGCTCCTGCTGGATTAGGAACTATGGGAATGGGTGGGCTTGATTTAATAAATAAACCAGAAGCATACGCTGCAGCAGCAGCTACAGCAGCAAATACAATAAATAGTTGGGCAAATGGAATCTTTCAAATCAACCCTCAAGATATAATAACATTTACAAAAGAGGTAGGTGAGCCTAGTATATTAAGTAGAACAGGTGGAGCACCTACTTTTGCTATAGGTTTTGCTAGTATTATTGCAGAAATGCCTTTGTTTAATAGTGGCTCAATTGCATTTTGGTATCACTTTGCAATACTTTTTGAAGCACTATTTATATTAACTGCTGTTGATGCAGGAACAAGAGCTGGAAGATTTATGGTGCAAGATGTTTTGGGAAATGTCTATAAGCCTATGGCAAATATTAGCTCTTATCCTATGGGGATTATAGCAACATTAATATGTGTAATAGCGTGGGGATATATACTATATCAAGGTATTACTGATCCTCAAGGTGGAATAAAGTCACTTTGGACTCTATTTGGTGTAAGCAATCAACTCTTAGCTGGAATTGCCTTATTATTAGGAGTTAGTGTGCTATTTAAAATGGGTAAAGGAAAAGTAGCGTGGGTTGTTATAGTGCCTGTTATTTGGGTACTAGTATCAACTATGAGTGCTGGAGTTCAAAAATTACTTCCTGAAAACGGAGAAAAAATCCACGATTCTGTAAGCCATATAGCAAACTATCAAATTAAAAGTAGGTCTGCTGATGAGTTAATAGCAAAAGCACAAACAATGAATGATGGGGAAGAAAAAGAAGCAGTGTTAAAAAAAGCTGCTAGTGATAGATTGATTGCAAGTAATAACCTAATGAATGCAATACTTTGTGGAATCTTTATGTTTATTACAATAATTGTATTACTTGCAACCATAAGAGTATGTTGGCGTGCAATTAGTGGTAAAGCTCAAGAGCCGCCTCTAGCAGAATCTCCATATAAAAATGCTAGTGATTATGAAGGTAAAATTGCTGCACATGGGTAAAATAAAGCTATAGAGATGATAAATAATTCGTTATTAAATAAAATAAAAAATCTCTACAAAAAATCTGATAGGTTTTTTCACCTTTTGGTGGGAATGCCTAGCTATGATAAATATGTAGAGCATATGAAAAAAAATCACCCAGATAAAGTTCCAAAATCTCAAAGAGATTTTTTTAAGGAAGCTTTAGAGAATAAATATGGACAAGGTGGCTCGAAATGTTGTTAAGCTAATTTAGGGTAAAGTTTTACCACGCCAAAATTTTAGCTTAATGCCTATATTTTAAAAACATTAATAAAGGTTGTTAATACTTTTTATTTTAAAGAAAAAATATTATTGCAAATATCGCTTATTGTATAGCTACTACTTCCAACTAATTTCCTTTTGTTTTCAGTAGTAGAATAAATAATTTCAACTTTATGTTGTAGTTTATAATCCAAGTATAGATGTAAATCTTTTAATACCAAGTCTAGCTCAAATGATACACTGTCTTCTATAACTAAATTTAGATTTTCCATACTTACTACATTTTGTTTTTCACTTAAAATAAAAACACTATAAATGCTATGTAATACAATATTGCTTTTTTGTTGATTGTAAATTAGGATTTCATCAATACCAAATTCTACTTTTAAATCATTATTTGAATACAAAATATCTTGATAGCCACATAAATCAATACCTTTAATAGAAATATTTGCATTTGCAAACATTTTTTTACTAATGTTATATTGTAGAAAAATAGAATCTATAAAATAAGTGATAAAAAATATTCTATTGTTGATAATAATTTTAGCTTTATGCTCTAAAGTGTTATCTGATAGATTTGATTTATTATAATAATTTTTTAGCATATCTTGCTTTGTATAGTGATTATTCTCTAATAAAGGTTCTGTATCATAGATTCCATCTTTAAATAAAATATCAAAAATATTTTGCTTAGAATCTATTAAATTATTTTGCACAATTTGACTTATCGTATATTTTAGTGTATTTTCACTCTCCCACCTTAAATTATCATTTATTTTTAATATATTAAATTCATCATTAAATTCAATATTACAAATTAAATCTTTTAATTTTAACAGATAAAGCATCTTATATTCTAAAACCTTATCTTCAAAAAACTTAATCTCATCAAAGATTCTACTTACTATCATATTTAAATTATTTGCAATTATCAATTCAATGAATTTAAATGTATTTAACTCATATTTATTCTTAAAAAATTCAGAATCCTTCATTACAGGATAAAAACCAAATTCATTATTATGTATTCCTACTTTTATTATTTCATCAATTTTTACTTCATTAAAAACTTTATCACTTTTATTAGAAATATAAAAAATATCACCATTTACAAAATATAAGAATAAAATAGGCTCTTTCACATCATAAACACAAAATTCTGGAATTTTAGATGGTATAATTGTGCTAAACCATATAGATGACTTCTTTTTTATTTGTTTTTTTATTTTTTCATAAAACATAATTTAGATATTTTCCTTATAGAATTTGTTAGAATTCTACAATAATTTAAAAAAGGATTATTAAATGGATGAAAAAATAATCGCAGGTAATTTTAAATCTAACTTCAATAGAAAAGAAACTATCTCATACCTTAATAAACTAAATCATATAAAAACTAATCACAAAATATTTATATTTCCAGCAATAAGCTCCATTGTTGAAAATAATTTTAACAATATAACCCTTGGAGCTCAGAACTGCTATTTTGCACAAAATGGTGCTTTTACAGGAGAAATCACTCTAAAGCATTTAGAGGAGTTTGAGATTAATACAATCATAATAGGACATAGTGAAAGAAGAAATCTATTTTTAGAAAGTGATGATATTTGTGCGAAAAAATTTCATTTTTTTAAAGAACAAAAATTTTGTATATTTTATTGTATTGGTGAAAGTTTAGAAATTAGGAATAGTAATAAAGAATTAGAATTTTTAAAAAAGCAATTAGAGGTAATAGATTTAAATTATAAAAATCTAATAATAGCTTATGAGCCTATTTGGGCTATTGGGACAGGAGTAAATGCAGAGCTTAACCAAATAAAAGATTGTATATCATACCTAAAAACACTATCCAAAGCACCTATTATTTACGGAGGTAGTGTAAATGAAGATAATGCAAAAGATATACTTAAAATCACAGATGGAATCTTAGTCGGTAATGCAAGCTTAAATATAAATAAGTTTAATCACATAATTAAGGAAGGGAAATGATTTTAGAGGGAAAAAAAGGATTAATTGTCGGTGTTGCAAATAATAAATCTATAGCCTATGGTATATCTAAAGCTTGCCATAAAGAAGGTGCAAAACTTGCTTTTACATACCTAAATGATAATATAAAAAAAAGAGTTGAGCCGATAGCAAATGAATTTCAAAGTAATAATATATATGAATTAGATGTTGCTAAAAAAGAGCATTTTATAACATTAAGAGAAAATCTCAAAAAAGATTTTGACAAAATAGATTTTTTAGTCCATAGTGTAGCTTTTGCACCAAAAGAAGCATTAGATGGAAAATTCTTAAATACATCTAAAGAAAGTTTTAAGATAGCACTAGAAATTTCTGTATATTCTTTAATAGAGCTTGTAAGGGAGCTTTTACCAATACTAAATGAAAATGCCTCTATATTAACCCTAAGCTATCTTGGAGCAAATAAATACATTACACATTATAATGTTATGGGTGTAGCAAAGGCAGCATTAGAATCTAGTGTAAGATATTTAGCATACGAATTAGGAGAAAGAAATATCCGTATTAATGCTATATCTGCTGGTCCTATTAGGACATTAGCTGCAAGTGGAATTGGTGATTTTAAATTAATTCTAAAATGGAATGAGGTAAATTCAGCATTAAAGAAAAATGTGAGCATTGATGAAGTTGGTAATTCTGCTATGTATTTATTATCTCCATTATCAAGTGCAGTTACGGGCGAAGTGCATTATGTTGATTGTGGATATAATATAATGGGAATGTGTGCTACAAAAGAAGCAAATGGTAAAATTCAAATAGCTTGGAATAATGTAGAAGAATAGGAGGTTTAAAATGAATGATTATGAAAATGATGATTATGAAAATTGGGAAGATTTTGAAGAAGACGAATTTAGTGAAGATAATGGCTTTAGTTATGATGAGGATGATTATTCTTATAATGATGATGAATATAATGATGATGAATAATGAAAAAAAATGAGATTAATATAGCATTATTGCAACACTCCTTTAAAGGAAATAAAAAAGAAAGCATTGATTTTACATTAAAAATGATTACTAAAGCTTCCAAAAATGGTGCTGATTTAATAGCATTGCAAGAACTACATACAAATAAGTATTTTTGCCAATGTGAAGATGTGAAATACTTTAAATACGCAAAAGAATTTGAAAAAGAAGTTAATATATTTAGTGAAGCTGCAAAATATAATAATGTAGTTTTAGTATCTTCATTATTTGAACAAAGGGCAAAGGGTTTATATCACAATACTGCAGTAGTTTTTGATAAAGACGGAAGTATAGCAGGTAAATACCGAAAAATGCATATTCCAGACGACCCTTCATTTTATGAAAAATTTTATTTCACGCCCGGTGATAATGATTTCACACCTATAAAAACATCTATTGGGAAACTGGGTGTTTTAATATGTTGGGACCAATGGTATCCTGAAGCAGCAAGGCTTATGGCACTAGGTGGGGCAGATATTTTAATATATCCAACAGCTATTGGCTATGATTTAAATGATACAAAAGATGAACAAAAAAGGCAATTAGATGCGTGGCTTGGGGTGCAAAGGGGGCACGCAATAGCAAATGGAATTTTTGTAGTTGGTATAAATCGTTGTGGTATTGAATATGAAGAAAAAAATAAAAGTAAAATAAACTTTTGGGGAAATAGCTTTATATTTGGACCACAGGGTGAGATTATAAAACTTGCAAGCGAAAATAAAGATGAGATAATAAAGGCAAAAATTGATTTAAAAAGAATTGAAAAAGTTAGAAATATATGGCCATTTTTACGTGATAGAAGAATAGAATATTATAATAAAATAACAAAAAGATATATTGATTGAGTAGTTATTCTTTCAAGCTCCGTAGCAAAAAGATTCTAAACATTGCAATTCCAGCTGGGCTAAATTCACTACTTGATATTGGGAATATTGTAATTGGCTTTTTTCTAATGGGAAAATTATCTGAATTCCATATTATTGCAGTTGGGCTTGGGCTTAACTTTTTTATGTTACTTTATGCAATAACAAATTTATTTTTTGTAGGAACAAATGCTCAAATATCTAGGCTTTATGGAAAAAAAGATTACCAAAGAATGAATGAAGTTCTATCAAGTATGTTTTTTGGTGTGATTATTTTATCAATTCCTATATATATTATTGCAAAATTACTTTATTCAAGCTATTTTACTTGGATTGGAGTTGATACTACATCACAGCTTTTAGGAGAAATCTTTACTGATATTATTATTGTTAGCATTCCAGCTATTCTCTTAAAAGGAATTATTATATCATCATTTAGTGCAACAGGAAATACAAAAATACCATTCTACATTAAAACAATTATTACAATATTAAATTTATTGCTAAGTTACATTCTAATTTTTGGAATATTATTTGAGCCATTTGATATAGTTGGAATAGCTATATCAAACCTTATTGTATCTTACATTGAACTAATAATATTACTTGCATTTTTGACAAAAAAAGATATTAAATTAAAACTAATATATTTTTTTAATATTAATTTGCTTAAAAAAGGTATTTCTATTGGATTGCCTGTTGGATTTGAGAGGGCATTTACAATAATCTCACTAATCCTAATATCTAAATTTATTGCAAGTTATGGAAGTGAGGATTTAGCTGGATTTCAAATTGGAACTAGAATAGAAGCATTTGCATTTATGCCTAGTTTTGGGTTTATGGTGGCTTCTATGGCACTCACAGGGCAATATCTAGGTGCAAACAAAAAAGACTTACTAAAACAATTTATCTATACAACTATAATTCTTGCTTCTATTTTTATGGGGGTTATGGGATTAATAATGGTATTTTTTGGAGATAATATAAGTTATCTATTTAATAAAGGAGATAGAGTAATTTATAGCAGTACAATGTATTTATTATGCGTTGGAATATCACAAATTCCACTCGTTTTTATATTTGTGCTTGATGGAGCATATAGAGGTGCAGGGGCTACTAAAATATCACTTTTTATAAATACTATATCAATTTGGAGCATCAGGATTCTACCTATGTATATTTGCTTAAAGCTAAACTTGGCTATACTCTATATTTATCTAATAATTCTAATTGAAACAGTTATTAGAGGATTTATATTTTTATATATTTTTAGAAAATACTTTGATGATATTTTTAAATAACTTTAATTTCTTAAAATATCAGAATCTATAATATTTTTAATATTGTTAAAAGCCTTAGTAATAACGCGAAACTCTACTCTACGTGATTTCTCCTCACTCTCTAAAGGTTGAGAAAAAGACATACCATTTGAGTGCAATATCCGCATAAGCCAATCTCTTTCATCTTTAGTAGTATTATTTAAAAAACAATATCTCATAACATTTAAAGCCCTGTTTTGAGAAAGAACTGCATTAAATAAAAAACTATCATCAAGGCTATTTGCACCTCTCCATATATTTGAGGCGTGTCCTTCAATTACAATCTCTTCAATATCATTGCGATATTTATTAATTATTGCCATATATCTAGGAAAAAAATCATCTAAAATCACTTTAAAATCTTCTCTAATATCAGCTTTACCAATCTCAAAAATAGCATCTAGTTCATTAAATCTAATAGTATTTGTATCATTAATAGTGGCATTCCATTTACTAAGGTCACTAGAAAACTCTCTAACTAAATCCCTATTAATCTTTAATTGTAAGTTTGAGTAGGCTTTTAGAATTTCGCTCATATGGTTATTTAGAGTAGATAATTCTTTATTTTTACGAATTAATTCCTTGCTTTGCTTTTGTGATACAAACATAAATGTAATTGCCACTAGCAAAAACACCATCATAATTCCTGCAAACATATCAGAGATACTAATCCATTCAAATGAATTTTTCATTATTTACTATCCTAGTCTTTGTCCTATAAGTTCTCTTACTCTCCGTAAAAACCACTCATAATCACCCTTAAAACTATCGCTACTTTTTACTAAAGCCTCTTCTATCTCTTTTATAGAAGATTTAGCAGAATTCTGCATATTATTTGTATTATCCATTGCTATTTCTACTTGTTTTTGAAGAATTTCTAAGATATTTAATAATTCTAAATTAGAGCTATTTAATAAATTAGAGTTTTCTTTAACATAATTTGCAATCTCATCATTTAAATTTCTAATACTTTCAATATTAATTAAATTTAACTCCTTGCTTGCCTCAATGCTAGAAATACTAATTTGTTCTAAAGATTCTAGATATTTTGTAGCCATAGTAATAAGGGTAGAATCTAACATTTCTTGATTCTTGCTTATTTGGTTTGACATATTATTTAATATTTTATATTGTGTATTTGAAATATCATCAAAATAAAGCTTTGTTGTATTTTTTAAATGCTTTATACCGTCTTTATTAATCTCACTTATCATTTCACTAGTATTTTTGCTAATAGCTTTTGTATTTATCTCTACATCTTTATTTAGCTTTTGATAACTTTGACTTATTAATTTATTATTGTTAATTATTATATTGCTTAATTCTTCTATACCCTTTGTAGAGCTAACAATTTGATTATAAATAGAATTATCTCTAGCATTTAATTCATTGATAATTTTCTTATTACTACTTTCAAATTCCTTAATAGCGTTAAAAAATACTTCTTTAATGCTTTTTTGTGTAGTTGAAATTAGATTCTCATTACTATTTTTAAGACTTAAGATAATATTTTCATTTGTGCTTGTCAAATGAGCATTTAGGTCATTAAAAAATGTATTCATAAACTTTAATGCTTCTAAAGCACCATTTCCTAAATCTCTAATAGCATTTAATTTTTTATCTAGGGCTATATTTTGAGCTTTATAATCTTTCATAATACTAACAACTTCTTTATAAAGGGATATAGTTTTTTCATCCCTATTTAATATGTTGTCTGTTATTTTAGAAATATTTTCAATATTAATACTAGATTGGGAAAGTATTTCATTAGAATCTAATACACTTTTTTTATACTCTATCTGCCAAGATAATAAATTATCCACAGCCTTGTTAAATCGTTTAAAATTCTCACTAAAATGGGTATTAATTGTATCACTAAATGTTTCAGATAGATTATTAACTCCACATATAACATCAGAACTAAAGTTATTTGAAAGTTTTTCAATCTCTTTTGAGATATTAAAATTAATTTCTTGGATTTGTTTTATTAATGCATTTGACAATAATTCTTTTAGTATTAATAAATTTGAATTTATATTCTTATCAAGAGAAGAAATATTTAAGATTACAGAATCCATTTTTGAATTCATATCATTTTGAAGTGAGTTTAGCTTAACTGCTAAATTTTTATTATGAGTGTTTAATGTAGATTCTATATCCTTAATAGAATTTATGATATTTTTAGAAAAAGAAGTGTTAAATTCTACAATTTGTTCTATTAGAGAGTTATTAGAATTTGTTATTTTATTTAATAATTCTAAGTTAGTTTCTAAGAGCTTTTCATTGGAACTTGGAATACTTAAAATTGCATTTTTAATTTCATTATTGCTTTGTAAGATATTTTGTAAATCATCTAATTTTTTTGTTTGCAGTGTAATAAAATCAAGATTATCTTTACTCTCAATCTTAAATCCAACAAATCTTTGATAAATACTAATGGTAACAGAAATACTCATACCCACAATTGATGTATAAAATGCTACCTTTAAGCCATTTAGTAAAAATGGAATAGAGCTTTCAATATTATTTATATCAAAATCAAGCAATCCAATAAAAACACCAACAAAAGTGCCAAGAACACCGATAGTTAAGATTATAGATTTGAAATCCTTATGATTGGAACTTTTAGTAGTTTTTATATCAATTATTGCTAACACAAGCATTACTATGGTAAAGATTATATTAACTATCATCTATTTCCTTTTTATTACATAAATTACGCATATACTATTTCTTTCTACTACCAAATTTTTCTTCAAATTCACTATCACTTAGCCAATCTGGCTTTCTTATATCATTTCTACTATTAATAATCTTAAGATAGATTCTAACTATCATTAAAATAACCCCCATTGTTATAATTGCAGATAACACTAATTCAATACTATAATTTTCTCTAAACATAATTATTTTCTCCCCTCTTCTTCTACTAACTTTTATCTTTATCTATTAGTATAAATACATTTTCATATCCTAACTCTTGAAGCATTGACATAATCTTTACAAAACTATCAAAATTACTATTTTTATCTCCATTTATAACAATACTAGAATCTTTTTTAATCCTAGATATTTGGAATCTTAATTCATTTAAGCTCACCTCATTATCATTAAAATAAAGTTTGCCATCTTTTTTAATGCTAATTATTATCTCATCTTTATTTAAACTATCGCTAGAATCTTTCTTACTATCAATTTTTGGTATATCAACATTAATACTATCTTGTTTAATAAACGAAGCTGTTGTTAAAACTATAACTAGCAAAACTAAAACTATATCAATAAATGGAATTAAATTTAGAGAATCTATCTTTTTCATAATATTATTTCTTTAAATATTATAATCAATACTGCTAGATTCTATATCCCATTTCATAAGTAAAACCTCACTTTTTCTAAGCAATAAATTATATCCAACAATTGCAGGAATTGCTACAATTAATCCCAAAGCTGTGGCTTTTAGGGCTAGTGCTAAACCTGTCATAATTGCTTGTGAATTTATTATATTACTATTGCCTATTTCAATAAAAGTAAGCATTATCCCACCAATCGTTCCAAGCAATCCAATATAAGGTGCATTTGTGCCTATGGTAGCAATTAAAGTTAAATTTTTTGTTAAATCAATTTCTAACATTTTTCTATCACAATATCCCAAATAATCAATCTTTTTAAATGTGTAGATTCTTTCCAAAATGAGTGCTAAAACAATAATGCTAAGCAAAATTAAAATTCCAAGTATCCCATATTCTAGATAATCTTTTACAATCATCTGTTTTCCTTAAAAATCGTTAAAATATTTAAGATTCTATCTCAAATTAGCTTATTTTTTATAAATATTTAAAATATATAAAACTTTAGTCTAAAGCTATAAAGTTTTATGATAAAATGACGCTTAATATTTATATTTTAAGGAGTTATATTTGGAGAAGAGCTTATACTCAACTTTAGGAGTTTCGCAAAATGCTTCAAGTGAAGAAATAAAAAAAGCTTATAGAAAGCTTGCAAGGCAATACCACCCAGATGTTAATAAACAAAAAGATGCTGAAGAAAAATTTAAAGAAATTAATGCTGCTTATGAAATTCTAAGTGATGAAAAAAAACGAGCACAATATGACCAATTTGGTGATAACATGTTTGGTGGGCAAAACTTTAGTGATTTTGCAAGAAGTAATCAAAATATAAATTTGGATGATATTTTAAGTCAAATTTTTGGTGGTGGATTTGGTGGATTTAATACAGGGAGTTTTAGTGGAGGTAGATTTAATGAGGGTGGATTTAATGTTTTTAGTAGAGAAGATTTAAATATACAAAAAGAAATTATTATACCATTTGAGAGTGCTTTACTTGGAGGTAATTACCATTATAGTGAGGGAAATTTTGACATTAAGATTCCAGCAGGTATTAAAAATAATGAAAAATTAAGAGTAAAAAATAAAGGAAAAAAACTAAACAATCAAAGTGGAGACTTGTTTTTAAAGGTAAAAATTGCACCATCAAAAGAATATGAAATAAAAGATGAAACACTAATAAAAAACATTAATATTCCTTTGAAACTTGCCATATTTGGTGGAAAAATTAAAGTTCAAACACCATATAAGGAAGTTAATCTAACAATTCCAAAAAATACAAAAAATAATCAAAAATTCCGATTAAAAGAACATGGTATTAAAAATAGAAAAAATGATTCAATTGGGGAATTATACTTAGTTACAAATATCATTCTACCAAATATTGAAGAGCTAGATTCTAATCTAGTAGATATTATGAGAGAAAAACTCCCAGGTTAAAATAAAAAACAAGGAAAACAAAATGTATAGCTATGAAGAGCCTGTATTTTTAATAAGTGTTGTAGCAAAGATTCTATCAATCCACCCACAAACTCTAAGGCAGTATGAAAAAGAAGGTCTCATTGAACCAAGCAGGACTGATGGAAAAATGAGACTTTATTCTCAAAAAGATATTGATAAAATTAAAATTATCCTTCGACTTACTCGTGATTTAGGGGTAAATCTAGCAGGAGTTGATATAATACTTAGATTAAAAGATAAGCTTGATGAACTTGATATGACTATTGAAAACTTACAACAAAATATCAATAAACAAAATGAACCTAAAAGCAATATTACAATAAAAAGAAATTCTTATGATGTTATCATTTTTAAAAAATAATTAATGTTTGCATTAAATAGACCTAGTAATTTAAATGAATTCATAGGACAAAGACACTTACTTGGAGCTAATGCACCAATTGTAAAAATGATAGAAAACAATACACTAATTCATATGTTTTTCTTTGGACCTCCTGGTTGTGGAAAGACATCTTTAGCTAGAATATTAAGCAAAGAGCTTGGTGTAAGTTTTATAGAATTTAATGCCACCTCATTAAAAATAGAAGATTTAAGAAAAAGTATTACAAAAGATTCTTTATTAAAACAAATAATTTTTATAGATGAATTTCATCGACTAAACAAAGCACAGCAAGAAGTTTTACTGCCATTTATGGAAAATTTTGATGCAATATTTATTGGTGCTTCAACACAAAATCCATATTTTGCACTCACAGGTGCTATTCGCTCTAGGTCTATGATTTTTGAATTTTATCCATTGTCTAAAGATGAATTAAAAGAGATTTTAGAATTAAATATTAGAAAGTATGAACTACACATAGATAAAGAAGCTAAAGATTACATAATCTCATCAAGTAATGGAGATGCTAGGGCTATGTTGAATTTACTTTCAATTTCAAGAGATAATCTAAGTTTAGAATCTTTAAAAAAAATTAAACCTATAAGTGAAGGGGTTAGTGAAGAAAGTGTCCATTATGACTTAATTTCAGCATTAATTAAAAGCATTAGAGGAAGTGATGAAAATGCAAGCATCTATTATCTAGCTAGGCTTATTAATGCTGGAGAAAGTGCAGAATTCATTGCAAGGAGGCTTGTTATACTTGCGAGTGAAGATATAGGAAATGCAAATCCAAATGCACTAAATATAGCTACAAGCACGATGCAAAGTGTTTCAAAAATAGGATATCCTGAATCTAGAATAATACTATCACAATGTGTTCTTTACCTAGTTGCATCTCCAAAATCAAATACAGCATATAAAGCGATAAATAAAGCTATAGAGTATGTAGAAAAAAACAAGACTATGAGAGTTCCAGAAAATATAAAACATTTTAATAAAAATTACAAATATCCTCACGATTTTGGAGGCTTTGTGAAACAAAAATATTTAGAAGAAGAATACAATTTTGTACAATGGAGCAACATTGGGTTTGAAAAGACATTGCAAGAGTGGTTGGAAAAAATTAAAAATATTAATAAATAACTCTAATCACCCTGACTTAGAATATCTGACATAAGTCTTATTGCTAAATCTTGTTTGAAAGTTTTAACTTTATCATTACTCTTAGATTCTAATATTTTATCTTCTAAATTATTTTCTTCAACAAGAATACTTAATGCTGCATACTCGCTAAAAAATACATCTAATGTATTTTGTATAGCTCGTGGAGAGGCATTTTGTAAAATTTTTACTAAATGTTCCATTGGCTCGCTACTAAAAAGCTCATCAAAAATATCCATTTTATTTCTCCAATCTTATTTCAATTGATTTTCTATGTGCTTCTAAACCTTCACTATCGGCTAATAATGCACAATGTTTTCCTATTTTGTTAATAGCATTTTTAGAAAAGCTAATGATTGAACTTTTTTTAATAAAATTATCAATGCTAAGTGGTGAGAAAAACTTCGCACTTCCACCTGTTGGCAAAGTATGATTCGGACCTGCTATATAATCTCCTATTGCCTCTGGTGTATATTGCCCTAGAAAAATTGCACCTGCATTTGTAATATATGGTAATAATTCATACGAATTGCTTGTTAAAACCTCTAAATGTTCGGGAGAAATTTCATTCATAATATTAATAGATTCCTCGATTGATTGAGTAATTATAATATATCCTCTATTTTGAATTGATTTTGATGTTATCTCATATCTTTTTAATTCCTTTAATCTTAAATCTAACTCATTTTTTAGATTCTCTACAAGAGCTCTATCATTTGTTACTAAAATTGAACTAGCCATTTCATCATGTTCTGCTTGTGATAATAAATCAAATGCTAGATATTTTACATTTGCACTAGAATCTGCAATTATGCCTATTTCACTTGGTCCTGCAATCATATCAACATTAACATCTCCAAAAACAAGCTTTTTAGCGCAAGCTACATAGATATTTCCGGGTCCTGTTATTACATCAACTTTTTTCATACTACCACTTCCATACGCCATAAACCCTATGGCACTAGCCCCCCCAACTTTATAAGCTTCAGAAATATTACAGATATGCATAGCTGCTAAAAGAAGGTTATTTGGTTTGTTAAATGGTGCAGGAGAACAAACTGCAATTTCTTTAACTCCAGCCACAATTGCAGGGATAGCATTCATTAAAAGAGAGCTAGGATATGCAGCCTTTCCACCTGGTATATACAATCCTGCACGTGATACAGGTGTAACTTTAACCCCTAAAATCGTGCCATTATCTTCAAAATCAATCCAAGATTTACTTTTTTGCTTTATATGGTAACTTACAATTCTATCATATGCTAGTTTTAGGGCTTCTCGTAGAGATTTAGAGATATCATTATAAGCATTTTGCATATCTTTTGTATCAATAATAATATCTTTAAAACTCTCTGGATTCCATTCATCAAATTTCCTAATATGTGATAATAATGCCTCATTCCCATTATTTTTAATATCATCTAGCAAATTTGATACTATTTTTGAAACATTTTGCATATCTATATTGCCACGATTTAATATAGCCTTAAATTTAGAGCTAAATGTGCTATCTAATGTGTCTAATACTTGCATAAATATCCTATTCTAGCCACAAAAGTGGCTTTTATGAAAGCTGTGCTTTAAGCATCCAAATATTTTTTTCTAATTGAGCTAAAATTCCATTTGCATAATCTGTAGTAGTTGTATCACCTACTTTTTCTGCTTCATCTGATAATTTTTTAAAACTATCCATAAAATATTCAAAATCACTCAAGATTATATTTAAAACTTCTTCACCACTAAACTTAGTAGAACTTTCTTCTTTAATCTTAGCATTTTTTAATACATCAGAAAGAGTTACATAAGGTTTATCTCCTAGTTGCAACACTCTCTCTGCAACGCTATCAAACACATCAGCAAAATTTTCATAAATTTCTTCTGTACTCTCATGGATTGGCTTAAACAATAAACCTTTTACATTCCAATGTAAATTATGCAATTTCATATAAAAAACTATACTATCAGATTGAATCTGTTTTAAAGCTGCAACTACTTTTGACATTTCTAATCCTTAATGCTCGAATTTTCTAAACAATATTTTTTATTGTTTAGATTAAAAATAATAACATAAAATTAAAGTAATTTAAATTAAAAGACTAACTAAAAAATGCTTATTAGGATTTTTAATATAACTTATCTCTCCATTGTGAGCCTGTGCTATTTGCTTACATAAAGCAAGTCCTAGACCATTTCCTTTTACTTTTGTGCTTTTGAAAGCTTCAAATAAATTTTCTGTATCAATAGCATCATTACCATTATCATATATTTTTAAATATTGTATTTTATTTTCTTTAATAAACTCAATCTTAATTACTCCTACATCTACTTCTTCACTATCTTCAATTGCCTCTATAGCATTTAATATAAGATTTTGCAATAACAAATTTAAAAGCTCTCTATCGCAAACAATTTCATCACATTTAATATTATAAACAAAATCAATATTCTTAGAATAATCGCAATAAATAATAGAATCTTCTATACTTTCTTTAATAATATTGCTAGAAAAACTTTGTTTTAGTGATTTTACACCTTTTGAAAACAATAATGTAGCATTTATTAATCGCTCTACCCTCCAAGTTGCTTTTTTCATCTCTAAAATATAAATTTTAGTTTTATAATCTAAGTCCTGCTTTAAAATACTAGAAATCATTAATGTAATAGCACCTATTGGATTACGAATCTCGTGTGCTAAATGAGCTGAAATTTGCCCCATAGAAGCTAATCTTTCTTTTTGCTTTTCATTTGTTATATTTGTAGCTGTAATTAATATCTTATCATTATTATTATTTTTTTTCATTAAATAATATTCTTTATTAAAAAGAATTTCACATTCCACAAAATCAATTGGACAAACTTTTAAAATAGAATCGATTTTCTTTGCATAAGAGTTATAATAAAAATAGCTACCATCTTGGTTTATCACCCATATTGGATGAGGAAGTGCCTCTAAAACTAAATACATCTTTTAAGTTGTTAAACTCGCATTCTGCCCTATCTATTTGCTTTATAAATTCATCTAAAATTTTGATAGTAGAATCTCTTCGGTCTTTTGTTTTGGCATTTGAGATAATTTCTTTAAAAATATCCTCAAAACTCTCCAAAACTAAACCTCTTTTTGAATATCTTTTAGATAATTAAATAATAATTCACTATACCCAAATGAGCCACTTAGTGATTGGGCAATACTATCTTTATACATTGATTGATAAATTTCAGAACCAACTTCTTTGGGATACAGATGATCATCAAACTTTAAAGCAGAATCCAGCATATACTTCAAAATCAAAGCTTCAAAGGAATCTGTTTGCTCTTTTAATTTAACATCAGAGGCATTCTTATTTATATATTCTATTGGCTTATTGTAAATTTGTGGATTAATTTGCATTTAAATCCTTATAAAAAAATATTTCTTTAAAACAAGCAAAATATATTCCTAAAATAATAAAAATATCCAAAGTTATACAATTTAAAAAATATAATAAATTTTAGCTTATTGATTAAGACTTAAAAATTTATTTATTTAGCATTTTTTGAAAATCAATAGCCCTATTTTTCAAATCATCCAAATCTTTAATATTACTAAAATAGCCACAAAAAGTATCTTTTGCATTTTGAAACTCATCAAAAGCATCAATTGCCTTTAGTCCATCTTCTGTCAATTTTGTCCCACTGCCACCTTGACCGCCAATAAAGCTTTTCACAAGCGGAGATGAGGAAAGATTATTAATTGCATCAATACTATCCCAAGCAGCCTTATAGCTCATACGCATAGCTTTTGCACTCTGTGCAATAGAGCCAGTTTTAACTATACCCTTTAAAAGTTCTACTCTACCTATACCAAGATAATTTTTATCATCTTTTTTTATCCAAAACCTTCCATAAACATTCATCATTAAACCTTTTAATTGAAAAATAAATTAATCTTATGAGCTCTTTTTTCTTGATACATTAATTTATCTGCTTCTACTATGCAACTTTCTATATCCATTCCTAGTCTATATTCAAAAACCCCTTTACTAGCACGAATATTGTATCTAAGAGTGCCACTATTGTTTTTTTCCTCAAAATCTTTTGATATATCTTTCCAAATTTCTTCAATATCAATAATTTTTCTATTAATAAACACAACTAAAAATTCATCTCCACCAATTCTGATAATAAATTCAAGGTATTTTAGGTGTTTATTAATTATATCAACTACATTAATTATTAATTCATCTCCATATTTATGCCCTAGCTTATCATTTACTTGCTTAAGGTTATCAACATCAACCAAACAAATATGGATAGAATTAATAGATGTTTTAAAATATAATATTTTGCTAATAACATTATTAAATAAGCTTTTTGAACTAAAACTATATTTTTCAATCACCTTATTTAGCAATAAAAAACCCTTACGTCTATTATAAACTCCTGTCATAGGGTCAAAATTACTTAAATTATCAGCTTTAATTTTATTAACAATAATAATAAAAAATAATATAGAAGCAAATAAGATCCAAATGTAGCCTATAATCCAATATAATATTTGTTTTTTGAAATCAGCATATTTTATAAATGACTTTATATCATGTATATGATAAGGATTATCTTTTGGGTTCATTTTAATAATAGAAACTAAATAAAGCTTACTACTATTTATTTTAAAATTATTAATATTTTTAAGAAAGCTTATCTCTTTAAAAGTAAATATGATACTATCACAAATAAATTGTCCTTCTTTACCTTTATCTATATTTTTCCAAGCTTCAGGATAAATAAATGAGAGATTTTTATGTCCTATATAAATATCATTTACATACGCATTACTTAAAATATGGCTATCTTCTGAAGCTAAATATAAATTATCCATATTTAACAAAAAGTTAATATCTAAATATGCAATAATATATCCTTCTAATTTATCGCCTACAAAAAGTGGATATGAAAAAACTTTATAAGATTTATTACTAGATTCATCATAAATAATATTACTACTTATGGTATTTCTATTTTTATTATCAAAATTAGCTAGTTGTTTAAAATCAAAATTATTTGCATATTTATACTCTCCATTAGGGCTAACAATACCAATAAAATCATAGATAATATTATTTTTTAAAATATTATTTATAAGCTTTGAATTATTTTTATATAAAATCTCAAGTAATTTAATGTGGTTAATAAAATACTTTATTTGCCTAATATCCATAATCTGATTTAAATTAACTACATTATTAATTGAATGAGAAATTTCATTTCTTTGTAATTCTAAATCACTATTTATATATTGAATCCTGTTTGTTATAAATACTAGTGCATAAAGCAAACTAAACAGCACTATAATTATTATATAAATAAAATAATTATTTTTTGAGATCTTCAATGATTATCCTAATTTTATAGTTGGATTAGAAGTAGCTTCCCCTATAAAATATCCTTGAGAGAACTCTATACCTAATTTTTTAACAAGGCTTTGCACAGATTTTGAATGCACATGCTCTGCAATACATAACACATCAATATTTTTTGCAAAATTAGTAATAGATTTTACTATTTTATAGCTCATTTCATTTGTATTCATGTTTTTTATAAATCTACCATCAATTTTAATATAATCAATTTGCATTCTAATTAATCTTCCAAAATTAGAATTAGCATATCCAAAATCATCAACTGCTATCTTAAAGCCCATATCTTTTAATATTAAGATATTATTGATGATTAAGTTATCATCATCAAATTCTATATCCTCTAACAACTCAATGATAATTCTATTTGGATTAATATTAAATTTTTCACAACAAACTTTCAAATAGTCTATCATTTGGGTATCTCTAATATCTTCTTCTGTAATATTAATAGAAAAATCAAAGTTATTATTTACAAATGCCTTGAAACTATTGTCTATAATTGAGTAAGTAATACTTCTAACAAACCCCATACGCCTTGCTTGTGGAAAAAAATCAAATGGATATAAAACTCTATCATCATCAATCAATCTTGCAAGACATTCAAACTTTGTAATTTGTTTGCTCTCATTATCATATATTGGTTGATAAAATGGAACTATTCTTCCATCATGAATTGCGTTTTTAATTAAAATATTCCACTCTATCTCTTTTTTTTGAAGCTCTTTAAAATTATCATCACAAACATCTAAAAAATAAATTTTTGATAGAATCTTTTTAGAATATTTTAATGCACTAAATGCTTTTGGAATAATACATTCAACTTTTCCTATCGCAAGCCCACTGCAAACTGTAACATCAAGCTCACTTAAATTTGTACAAGACTTTCTATCTATAATTAATGCTCTCAAAATATGGGCAAATTCCATACCTTTTCTTACATCAACAGAGCTAAATAGGATACAATACTTATCATCTGATATTTGAAAAAATTTTGCCTTTGGAGGTAGAATCTCATTTATAACTGATAATATTTCTTCCCCTGTTTTACAAACTATATTTGGAGAATATATAGAAAACCATTCATCTAAATCTTCTAACTCAAATAATAAAATCATAACTTCTTTATCTTTTTGAAAATTATTTAAATAATGCAACAAAGCTTGTCTATCAAATAAATAATCAAAAAATTCGTTTCCTTTTACATTATCTTGTTTTGCAGAAATCATTTGTAACCACCCATATTTATTCTAATACTTTATCAAGCATATTATTTTGCAAGTCTTGGAACTTATTTTTCAGTGCCTCAGTCTGTTCTGATATATTATCATTATTATAACTATTAATTCCTTTTTTATCTATATTAGGTTTTTTGCTATTTGGATCACTTTTAGAATCCTGCAAATTTTTTGGAATTACTCCTGATGGCATTTTAATAAATTGGTCTTCATAATTATTACCACCTTTTTTATGACGAATATAGATATCTCCACTTATATTATTATATATGTAAGTATCCTCACCATCATTAAACATAACCCAAGCACCAAATAAATTACAAAATAATAGACAACCTATTAATAATAACCTCATAAATTATCCCTAATAATTTCAATTTTCTTATATAGATCTAAAATATTAGTTTTTTTTGCATAAAAACTATTGTGATTAGCAATTAAATAAGCACTAGATTCTAAAATCACTTCATCAACTTTTAAATTATGCTGCTTCATTGTATTACCAGTTTCTACAATATCAACAATTGCATCTGCTAGTCCAACAAGTGGAGCTAACTCAATAGAACCATAAAGCTTTATTATATCTGTTGCAACAGCTCTTTTTGAAAAAAAATCTCTAGTAATATTTGGCATTTTTGTAGCAATTCTTATTTGAGGTTTGTTATAATCAATGCCCACATTTAACTTTGAACCAAGCACAACCTTACACTTGCCAATCTTTAAATCAAGCAATCTAATAATATCTAGCTTATTTTCTTCTAAAACATCAAGACCAACAACCCCTAAATCTGCAGCTTGATAAGCAACATAAATAGGCACATCTTGATTTCTTACAAGCAAGAATCTAAAATCACCTTTTTGCAAAATTAATTTTCTATCTAAAAAGCAAAATTCATCGCCAAAGATGCTACTAAAAATATTTAATACTTCATCAGCAATTCTTCCCTTTGGTAAAGCTATTGTTATCATATATCACCTTCAGACAATAAGATTATTATCATTTACAGCCTTTGTCATTCCTTTAAAAACTAAAGTATTATCATAAACTGAGTTATCAAAAAATCGTGATAAGAATTTCCCATCTCCACCTGTGAAATATATAAAATTATCTTTTGCTATATCTTTAATACTTAAAATTATTCCTTTCAAACAACCATAACTCACAGCATCTCGCGTATTCTGTGGCATAGTATCAAGTGATACATTTAGGTTAAACTCAACATTTAGCACATCAATGTTAGCAAATAACCTCCTATAACTCTCAATTCCTGGTAAAATATATCCTCCAAGATGAATTCCTTCTTGCATAACATCAATTGTTATAGCACTTCCTGCATCAATAATAATTCCATTTTTTATACCAAAACAAGCAGCTATTCTATCTATACCAAGACCTCTATAAATTGTATCTAAACTAAGAAATCTATCTATATTTAAGCAATTATTATGAGATTCTAATAATTTTTTTTCATTTCTCTCATTTACACTAATATAATAAATTCTATATTCTTCATTTTTTCTACTAAGTAAATTTGGCTCTTCTTTCCAAATTCTACCTCTATAAAAAAAATGAAAATAAGTATTACCAATATCACATAGAAGCATTCTATTTCACTTTAATAACTTTGTTATCATAATAAATAGTATCATTTGTGTAAAAACTATCTTTATATTTATCGATATTTATTTCATAAATATTAGATTCAAAGCTATTTGGATCGATTTTAATTAAATATCCTTGAGATTCTATTGTATAAATATTATTATTTACTACTATTGAATTAAGTGTTGCAAACTGAAATTTCTTTTTATGCAATTCATTTAAAAGCAAGTCTAGTTCTATAACCTCACCCTCAAGACTTAAAATATAAATTTTGCTATTTTTATATAAAATATCATTTATATTAGATTCATAGCTAAATTCTTTGCCACCTATTATACTAACGACTTTATTATTAGTTGCCACTATAATACTTTCGTTATTAATATTGCTACCATCAAATGCTAAGTATATAATATTACCAAAGAATCTTCCGCTGCCAAGAGAGATATTTCTAATAATTTTATATGAATTTAAATCTATAACTAACAACTTACCATCAAAAGTTGGGAAAACTACATTAGTATCCAAAAAAATAGGAGAAGCTATATTTGAATTTATCGCATATATAACAGAACCTTTATTTGAAAATAATTCCTCATTTGTATTTATATCCCAAATAATGGAGGTATTATTTGATAAAACTACCGCTAAGATATTTTCTTTTAAATTAGCACTAAGAGGCATAAAGTCAAATTTAAATGTTTTTAATATCTTTCCATCTTTATTTAAAAAATGTAAACTATTAGTATTATAATCTCCAACTAAAATTAAATCATTAACCATATTTAAAAATATAAAGTTTTTATCTAAGTTTAGTTTATATATCCCATCTTTTGTAATTAAAGTTCCATCTTCTAGCAAAGCTCCATTTTTATTTGACTGTTTTATAGAATATTCTAACTTAGAATCTATCTCAAAATTTCCTATAATCTCCGTTTTTGTTGGCTTAAAATACTGCTTTTCGCTACAACCAATAAATAAAGCTAAAGTTACAAAAAATAAGATTCTAATCATTTTTTATCTTTCATAATTGTGTAATGAAGTAAAATATTAGATAACTCCTTTAATTGAGAATTCTCTGCTATTTGCCTTAAAATATCCTGTGCTTGAGAAACTTTATTATTATCGATTAAAATATAGGCATTTTGTATTTTTGCAAAATCACCTATCATAAATTTGGTATCTTTACTTAACATATTTGAATCTCTCTCAAATGAACCTAAATGATAGTTTGCAATATATTTTATAAAATCATCATTTGAATTATTGCTTATATATTCTAAATCTTTGATATTTCCTTTATTCAAAGCTTGTTTTAAAACAAAAATATTATATAAATTTTTATTGCTATTTTTAAGCTCCTCTTTTAATTCTGTATCATTTGGATTTTCAAGCAATGAGTTTAAAATAGAGCTACTTTTAACTGCATTGTTTTCAATATAATATGACCTAATACTAACAAATAATAAAATTGCTATGATAATAACACCAAAAGTCCAAATAATATATTTATATCGTTTATATAAAATCTCTAATTTAAAGGCATTTTCAATAATTTTTTCATCATTGCTAAATTCATTTTTAATGTAGTTTAAATTATTTTTTATACTCAAAATCACTCTCCTTATATTAAAAATTAAGGTTATTTAATGTGAAACTCCTGTGCTTCCAAAACCACTGCTCCCCCTATTAGTCTCATTTAAGGAATTACTAGGGACTAAATTAGCTTGAAACACCTGAGATAAAACTGCTTGTGCAATTCTATCGCCTTTTTTTATACAAAATGTATTTTTAGAAAAATTTACCAATATAACCATAACCTCGCCACGATAATCACTATCGATAGTTCCGGGAGTATTTAAAACACTAATTCCATTTTTAATAGCAAGTCCGCTTCGTGGTCTAACCTGAATCTCAAAACCTTTTTGTATTTCAAATGCAAGTCCTGTTTTTACTGCTACAACCTCACTAGGAGCAATTTCAATATCTTCAATGCTATGTAAATCAAAACCACTTGCACCATCACTTTGATACTTAGGAAGTATAGAATCTTTATCTAGCTGCTTAACTTTTAGCTCAATCAAAATACTATCTCCTCATAACAAATATCTAAAATCTCAAATTCGCTCTCTCCTCTAGGAAGTATAATGCTAACCTCATCGCCCTTGTTTTTACCCAAAATTGACTTTGCGATAGGTGAGTGAAATGAAATATAACCTTTTTCTGGATTGCTCTCATAAGAGCCTACTATAGTATATTTTAATTTTTTATCACTCTCTAAATCTAATAAATAAATAGTGCTACCAAAGCTTACACTTTTATGCTCATAGGATTTTGGATTAATTATTTGCACATTTGCTAGAATCTTTCCTAAATCAACAATTCTTGCCTCGATAAATGCCTGTTTTTCTCGTGCTGCGTGATATTCTGCATTCTCTTTTAAATCACCATAAGACCTTGCAGTATCAATTTCTTTAACGATATTAGGACGTTCTACTTCTTTTAAATTTTTTAGTTCTTCGCATAATTTTTTATAACCATATTCAGTCATTGGCTCTTTTTGCATAATAATCCTTAATTGATTTTAGATAAATTTTTACAACTTGGTTTATACCCATTATCACAGGCTTTTTTAAATATATCTTTAGCTAATTTTGTATTTTTTGAAATTCCATTTGCTCCATTGTTATAAATAACTGCTAAATTATTGCAACCCTCTACTTTTCCATTATCACAAGATTTTTTAAATAAATCAAATGATTTTTTTATATCTTCTTTTAAATCAACACCACGATAATACTTTACGCCCAAACTATAACAAGAATCAACATCACCATAATCACACGCCCTAGTAGCATAAGCAATAAATAATGGTATAGATTTCTCAACTCCATCCACTCCACTATAAATATCTGCCAATATAGCACAAGATTTTGCATTTTTCCTTTCACAAGGAACAATTACTACTTTAATAGCACTTAAAAAATCTTTAGATTCTATATACTTAAGTGCTAAATTTATGCAATCATCAACATTTCCATTTTCACAACTATTTTTTAATGTCTCTTTTTGATTTTGAGTATTATCAACTTTTGTATTAGATATTTCATTGTCATTTAAAGTAGTTTGATTAGAAGTAGTTTGTAATTCTTGTGGTTGTGATATTTCATTAAATTCAATAAATTCTTCTTGATTTTGTGATAATCCAAACATTCCTAAAAGCATATCTTTATATAAGAAGCCTGCTACGCCTAATAGCAGCACTAAAATTACAGCCATTATTATTGTCTTTTTTGTCATAGTAAATCCTAAAAAGAAAATTTATGATTGCTTTATATCATATAATTCTTTTATAAATACTTATTTTACTAGCCAAGTTGCCACCTCTTTTGCACTTCCATTTTTTAGATACTCTCTTAGTTGAATAGATTTAGTTAAAAATGAGGTGCTATCTGCATTTTTATAAGCACTTAATAAATTAGTAACATTTAAATCCTCTTGCAATAACTCTATGTGAAACTCCTCATTTGGAAATTTTTTTTGATATAAAATATTTGCCAATCCAACATATTTAATATTTAAAAATCGCTTTACTATAAAAGCATCAAGCCACTTTGCTTTATATCCTAAAACAAATGGAGTCCCAATTATTGCACACTCTAGCGTTGCAGTCCCAGAGCAAATAAATGCAAATTTTGACTTACTTAGGCTTTTTTGAGCATCATAGCTAATGTTAAAATCGCTAATATCTAAATAAATACTAGTATCTTTGAAGTGCTTTGGCACAACAAGCTCAAACTTAAGACTAGAATCTTGCTTTTTTAGTAAATTTTTAACCTCAATAAAAATTGGGAATATCCTATTTATTTCTCCTTTTCTACTTCCTGGCATAAAAGTTATTAAGTTATAGCTAGAAGAATCTCTAAATTCTGTAATCTCATCTAAAAGAGGATGTCCTACAAATCTAGCCTTTTTATCATAATATTCTAATTCAAAAGGCAAAATTGCTGCTAATTTATCACAATATTGCTCTATTATCTTTGCCCTCCAAGGCTTCCAAGCCCAAACTTGCGGAAGTATGTAATAAATAATTTCTATATTTGGATTATATTTTTTAATTTTTTTTGCAAGAGGAATATTAAACGATGAACTATCCATTAACAGCACTTTATCGGCTTTTATGGCTAACCTTGCCATAGCCTCATTTGCTTTTATAAAAAATGAGATATTTTTAATTGCATCTATAAAACCCATTACAGCAAATTTATTAATATCATAAAGTGGTTTTTGCGGGCTAATATCTGATGAAAAGATTCCACTTAATGTGATATTTTCAATTCTATTTAGTTCATTTAAAAGTAATTTTAAATGGATATTTGCAGAATGCTCTAAAGCACTTACAAAAAGATTCATATTATTTTTCTTTCTTGTTTTAAATCCTTTATTTCATTCCTTAATTTTGCATTTTCTAAATCACTATCCATAAGCCTTGACTTTAGTGATTTTAACTCTCTTAGACTAATTATATATTTTTCAACAATTTCTTTAGAATACACATCACTTGCTGGATTTGCCTTTACTACTATGCCATCTTTTAATCTAATATCAACTTTTTGCAATGCCCTTATAGGAACATTTTTGCGTAAATTATCAATAGAATCTAAATTATTTTCATCTTTTAATTTATCCTTTTCTTCTTTAAGTTTTTCTAACTCCTCTTTTATTTTTTTGACAGATTCTTGAAGCTCTAAATGTTCATTTCTAATTTTCTTTAAATTCTCTTGCTCTTTTGAAATGTTACTTTGATAATTACCAACTTCTTCTCTAAATTTTTCAAACTCATTCTCAAAAAATTCTACAATTTGCCAAGTTTCTTTAATATTATCTATATTTTGTATAAATCTATCAAAAACATTTTTCATAATCACTAACTCCAAAAATTTAAAATTAAAATTATTCCATTTCTAATCTTAATAAATTTAATTCCTTTCCTTTAATGATATCCAATTCAGCACTATTACAAAACTTACATATCCCATACTCCAAGCCTTTTGCATCAAAAATACTATTGCAAGAATTACATCTTAGCCTTATTCTTTTATAAATTATTTTTAAAATTGCATCTTTGCAAAACTCACTCTCTTCTTTGAAAATATCAAATGCAATCTTTAATAATTCTATTTCTACGCCACTTCTCTCGCCTACTTCAATGCTAATTTCAAAAATTTTTTTTGCGTTATGCTCCCTTGCATTTTGTTCGCATAAAATAATTAAATCTGAAACAATAGAATATTCGTGCATATTAAAAATCCAAAATAAAATAAAATATTCTACCTTAAAATTATTAATACTCAACTAAAGTATAATAGCCTACCTCTCCTATTATATTAGATTTTTCAAAAAATCTCTCATATCTCTTAAATTCATCTTTTGGTAGTAGAATATAAAAACTTCCAATTTCATCTTTTAAAGCAATAGCATATTTTTCAAACTCACCATCTTTAATTTGTGGTCCAAAATGATATAACTTATAGTATTGTCTATCCATAGCTGGAACAAATGCTATTAATTGATTGCTTGTTAATAAAACTTTAGCCCCATTATTTTTAAAAGTATTTAATACTAATTCATTTACTTCTTTGCCACCTAAAGTCATTTTGCGTTTATATTCACTTTGTAGTATCTTTTCTTGACTAAAATATGCAAAAATACAACCAAATAAAACAATACAAATAAAAATTATAGGAATTCTTTTATAAACCAATAAAAAGGCTTTTGTAACAATATCAAAATAGCATATAATAGTTCCACTAAAGGCTATTATCATTAAAGGCAAACCACCTTGTAAATTCCTTAGATCATAACTAAGATGAGTTCCCCAAAATACAAAATATATAATTCCACAAATAGAATAAAATCTAAATATCCTATCTTTTATAGCAAAAATAGAGATAAAAAATAAAATAGAGATTGCCTCATATCTTTTTAAAGCAATACTAAATCTCTCTAAATACCCTTTACCAAGAAAAATTCCATTCATTACATAATCTGCATTTGTAGCATCAATATTTAAAAAGATTTTTTTATAAATTGCAATAGCAATCCAAGGAAATATAAAAAACAACATAACACAAATAATGGTTAATAAAATTTTATATGAAATTTTCTTATAGAATCTAAAATAAAATATACTAAATACAAAAGCAATACACCAAAATAAGCCTGCTTGCTTAACTTCTGTGCTAAGTCCTGCACATAAGCTAGAAAATAATAAATAAAATAAAACTGATGTTTTAGGAGAAGTAATTTTGCAAGTTTCATTGCATTCATTACAATCTAATAATACAGCTTTTAAAAGACTTAATGCTGATATTAAAATAATCATTGCAACGGGTAAATCAACATAACCTACATAAAATTCATTACTCCATCTAAAAAAAACAACATAAATTAATATAGTACTTATAATCCCAAAAATACGATATTTATTAGAATTAAATAAAAATATGCTTGATACAATTCCAGCAAAAATAAAATAATGATATATTGCAACACCAATACCTTGAAAACTAGAAACCTTTTGACTTGCAACATAACCTAGTGATAAAAGCATAGGATAAACTTGTGGATATCCACCTTCATTTAATACAAACTTTCCACTAGCCCATTCACTAGCCCATCTATCCCAAGACACAACAGCATCCCAAGCATAAAAAATATCTGCCTTAAAAACCTTATTTAAAAAATAAAGAGTAAGTAACACGCCAAATGTAAATAAAAATTGTGATACATAATCATTTGAAAGCTTAACTGCATCAAGTGGTCTAAGAATCTCAAAGCGAAATAAAAACAAAAATAAAATAATTTCTATAACAAAAATACCAACAACAATATTTTGATTATAAATCCCACACAAAGATAAAATATATATTAAATACAAATTAAAACATAGACTAAAAATAAAGCTAATAGTGATAAATAAAGCAAAATCAAATTTCTTAAAAATTAGTTTATAAATCACTGCGCCAGGTAACATTACTGCACTAAAAAATGATAATACTGCTAAAATTAAATTCACAATTTACTCCTTAATATTTTCTATAAACTACAATTCCTTGTGTAAGCAAAATATAGTAATTTAGCTTATAGGATAATCTCTCACCAAATTCCTTACAAACACAATCCACTTCATCAAATAATAATGCTCTCTCATCATAAAATTCCCACATATTTAGTCGCTCTAAACAATAGCGACTAAATCTATAAAGCCTAGTTGGTGTTGGGTAAGTTATCAAAACAATTCCCCCACTCTTTGCTGCCTCAAAATGCTTTTGTATCATAGCCTTTGTTTTATCTTTATTAAAATGCTCAATTAAACCAGCAGAAAAAACTAAATCAAAACTAGAATCTAAACTTGTTTGAAGTAAATCTATACAAACTCCTCTTTGTTTATAAGGTGCTACATTTTCAAACTTAGTTCTAAAAGCTTCTACACCATTTTTAGAGCTATCATAGATAATGTAAGATGAGTTTGGATAAGAGTCTCTAAAAGCCTCATAAAAACAACTATCTCCACCACCAAACTCACAAATTTTATTTATATTTTCATACTTTGATATTAGATTTAAAATCATTTTTGTAGTAATTTTCCTTGTAATTTGTGATATTTTAAGCCTCCTATCTTTTCTATTTGAATAATATTTTTCCCAATTTGTAGGTATAATGCTTGTAATAAAATTTTCACTCACCCCCCCCCATTAGATTTAAAATCTAATATTTCAGCTTTTGAGCTAAAGATAAAAAATCTCTGGATTAAAAAACTAATAGCAAAAATCATTAATTCACAAATTGGTTTTATAATAATCTCATTAATACCGCTATAATGCGTGATTAACTTAATTCCTTGCATAGAAATAAGCATTAAAATAATTGTTAAAATTAGATAGCTAATAATTTCAAACTTTAAATTTGACTTTGTTTTAAAAACAAATCTCTTCCCAATGATGAAATTAAAACTTCCAGCAACTATTCTACCGCTTATCATAGAAACTAAGAGGCTAAAGTTAAGGCTAAAGGCAATAACAAATACAACATAATCAATAAGGGCTGTAAGAAGTGAATTACCAATATGCCTAAATAACACAAAATAAATACTAAGAGAATCAAATATAGGATTAAAATGTGAAGAAGAGTTATTGTCTATATAGATTGTTTTGATTGGCACTTGCAAAATCTTAATATTATTATTACAAGCTGAAATTAGCATTTGCATTTCAAATTCATATCCATTATAAAGAATGCCTAAAATATTTCTAGCAAAGCTAGGAGTAAATGCACGAAGTCCGCTTTGTGTATCTTTTAGCTTTTTGCCAAACATAATTTTAAAAATAAATCTAGTTAATTTATTACCAAATTCACTTCTAAATGGAATATCTTTGCTAAACTCTCTAACACCAATGGCTAAATCTACACTAGATTCTAAAAATACATCTCTTAAAACTTTTACATCATCAATTTTATGCTGACCATCACAATCTAGTGTTATTATTAAAGATAAATTTGGATAATTATTTAAAACATAATTTATCCCATTTTTTAATGCTGCACCTTTGCCTAAATTAATTGCATTTTTAAGTAAAATTGCTTTATTATCAATTTGTGAAAATATACTATCAAAAGCCTTTGGAGAGCCATCATTTATAATAATTACAATAAAATTTGATTCAATAAGAGAATTTACAAGATTGATAATCTCTATACTTGGTTTATATGCAGGAATAAGAGCTATTGCCTCTGTATTATTTAAATTTGTATTATTTAAATTTGTTTTATTTAGAGTTTGCTGCCCCCCCCCTATTTTCTAAATTCACAATTCACTCCTTATAACATTATTATTTAGCAAATTCTAGGTAGAATCTCACCTTGTGGATATTCTAAATATCTCTTAGAACCCAAATTAGTATTTAACACTACCCTTTTGTTGCCATTTTTTATTACCTTGCCTATAATTGCCGCATTTTTACCTAAAGGCTGTTTATGTAAAATCTCTAGTGCTAAAATAGCAAAAGATTCTGGTATAGCAAATACACAAACACCTTCATTTGCCAAGCTATATGCCTCAATGCCTAAAATTTCACAAACTCCACGAACCTCATCTTTCATAGGAATAGAATCTTCGTCAAGCAAAATATCACAATTTGATGAATTAGCCCATTCATTTAAAACAGAGGCTATACCTCCACGCGTAGCATCTCTAATGCTGTGAATTTTAATATTTTCATTTAAAAGCGATTCTACTAATCCCCACAAAGAAGCACAATCACTATGTAAAGAATTTTCTAAAGAAATATTATTTCTTAAGCAATACAAACAGGCTCCGTGAGAGCCAATATCCCCACTAACAATAATAACATCATTCTCTTTTAAATTCATAGAAGAAATGCCTTTGTATTTTATTTCTCCTATCACAGTAGTAGTAATAAAAATTCCCTCTACAGCTCCCTTTGATACAACCTTAGTATCTGCCGATAAAAGAGTAATATTATTTGCTTTCATTTCAATACTAATAGATTTTGCAATTCTCTCTAAATCACTTATTAAAAATCCCTCTTCTATTATAAATGAAATAGTTAAATACTTAGGTTTTGCTCCCATAACAGCCACATCATTACAACTACCACACACACTAAGTTTGCCTATATCTCCACCCGGAAAAAATATAGGAGTGATAGTAAAAGCATCTGTGCTAATTGCAAAATTATCACCACTAAAAAGACCTGCATCTTCGCTACCATATTGATTGTCAAAATATTTTAAAAATATTTTTATTAATTCTTGGTTTTCTAATCCACCATTACCATAAGATAATAAAACTTTAGATAACATAAATAACCCTAGATTTTAATTTAAAGGCTGAAAGTATAATTTAATTTATGATAAAATCCATTTAAATTTTTATTAAAAATTAAAAAAAGGAACTTATAATAAACAATGAATATAGAAATGTTGCAAGTTAAACTCCACAGAGCTACAATAACTGATGCAAATCTTAACTATCAAGGTTCTATTACAATTGATAAAGCTATTTTAAAACAAGCAAATCTCCTTGTAGGACAAAAAGTAGAAATTGCAAATATTAACAATGGTGAGAGATTTAGCACTTATATTATTGAAGGAGAAGCAAATAGTGGAACAATATGCCTAAATGGTGCTGCGGCAAGAAAAGCTCAAATAGGCGATAAAGTAATTATTATGGCTTATGCTATGTATAATAAGAGTGAATTAGAAAGTTACTTTCCTAGTGTTTTGTTATTAGACAACAACAACAAAGTAATTTCTCATAAAAAGGAATTATAATGATAAATGATTTCGCAAATATGCTAAACCAACTTCAAGACAATATAAAAAATATAGAAGAAAAACAAGCAAATACAATATATTCTGCTAAAAGTGGTGGTGGATTAGTTAGTGTTAGCGTAAATGGAAAGGGAGAAGTTATAGATTTAAACATAGATAAATCCTTGCTTGATGATGTAGAGGCTATGCAAATATTAATTATTGGAGCAATAAATGAAGCCCTAAAAAATGCAGAATCTGCTAAGAAAAACTCTGCAATGGAGTTATTTGGTGATTTATCATCATTTAAGTAAAGTTTTATTAATTATATTTTGCAATGCTGGGTTATCTACTACTTATTTACCTGCACTAGATTTTAGAAAATGCCAAGAATTCTACCTAAATACATCAAAAGAATTTATAGAATCTAGAAACTTAGAGGATAAATATTCTAGCGATATTCAAACTATTCGTGCAATCCACATAGGGAATGGTAAATATCTAGCATATACTAATAAAAATTTTAATCACCCAAAGATTATAAAATATGACTATTTAACGGGA
Source organism: Helicobacter sp. MIT 14-3879 (assembly GCF_003364125.1). Taxonomy (NCBI): domain Bacteria; kingdom Pseudomonadati; phylum Campylobacterota; class Epsilonproteobacteria; order Campylobacterales; family Helicobacteraceae; genus Helicobacter; species Helicobacter sp. MIT 14-3879. The sequence goes on along the minus strand of NZ_NXLP01000003.1, from coordinate 172,048 downwards.
TTAATATTATTTAGTGATAAATTGTTAAATCAAAAATACACTTTAAGAGAGGTTGATAAAACAATCAAGGTATCTGCAATAAATGATAGCTCCATTACAACAGGTAGCATACAACAAAGGCAAAATTCCTTAGTTAACCTAGCTATTTTTTCTAAAGAAATTAAGCAAAATAGCGTGATTAGTGATATTTGCTATCAAGCCTATGGAATTAGTGCAAAAAATAATAAATTTATAGATAAAAAATATATAGAACTATTTTTAAATAAAAATGGAATGTATAGTGATATTGGCATAAAATTAAATGCTAATTTAAGGATAGAGAATATAAATCCATTTATTGGAAATGCAATAAAGATTAATGACATTTTACTTAGCATTAATGGAGTTGATATTAAAAATATAAATGATTTTATAGATATTTCATCAAATTTAAACACCTCTAAAAACGCTCTTTTAAAAATAAAACGTGGAAATGATATAATATCTGTTATTATAAAGCCATTTAAAAGATTAACTCCATTTATAGAAAATGATAGCTATTTAGAAATCTTTGGTATTATGTTAGATAATAAACTAGTAGTTAGAAGTAAAGTAAATAAATTTAATTTCAAACAAAATGATAGAATCCTACGATTAAACCAAATAAAAGTAAGAAATAAATCTGAATTGGATTCTGCTATTTTGCAAACATTTAGGGAAAATGAAAAAGAATTTTCTTTTTTGGTAATTAGAGATGATTTTGAATTTTTTATAACTTTAGAGAGATAAATGCTAAAAAATACATTAAATGAATTTGAATGTTTTTTACAAAACCACGATACGAGCATATTTAAAAGCTTTCACCCTAGTTTTCAAAATGCTTTTTGGGAAATGCTTTTAAATGGGGGTAAAAGATTCCGTCCTAGTTTATTATTTAGCATTGTTTTAGCAAAGAAAAAAGAGAGAATAAAAGATTCGTTTAATATTGCTTTAGCACTTGAGGCTCTACATACTTACTCACTAATTCATGATGATTTACCTGCTATGGATAATGCAAATTTAAGAAGAAATCACCAAACATTACATACAAAATATAGTGAGGCTGATGCAATACTTGTAGGAGATGCCCTAAATTCATACTCATTTTATTTAATAGCAAATTCTAATTTTAGCTCAAAGAAAAAAGTAAAATTAATAAATTCACTTGGCTTTGGAGCTGTAAAAATGGTCTTAGGACAGGCTTGTGATTGCTATTTTGAAAAGCAAAAACTAAAAAAAGATAAATTAATCTTTATACATACAAATAAAACAGCAGCACTAATAGCCTCATCACTTCAAATGGGTTCAATAATAGCAAACTTACCAAAAAAACAAGATAAACAAATTTATAAATTCGCTAAATTGCTTGGAATATTTTTCCAAATAAGAGATGATATATTAGATTCTACATCAACCTTAGAGGGTAAAACTGCAAATAATGATACATTTAAAAATAGCTATGTTAATTTATTAGGATTAGATGGTGCAAAAAATGAATTAGAAGAGATAAAAGCAAAGCTATTAAGAAAAATTGACAAACTTGATAAAGATATAAAAAATAATCTATCAATTTTATTAGAAAAATATTTTTAAAGGAAAAAAATGAAAAATATATTAATAACAAATGATGATGGCTATTTATCTCCTGCATTACAAGCATTAGTAGAATCTATTAGTGATTTAGGGAGGGTTTTAGTAGTAGCTCCTGCTAGTGAAAAATCTGCCTGTGGGCACGGACTAACCCTAACTAGACCACTTAGTTTTATTAAAATAAAAGATAACTTCTATAAATTAGAAGATGGCACTCCATCTGATTGCGTATATCTAGCACTAAATACGCTATATAAAGGGATTAAACCTGATTTAATAATCTCTGGAATTAATATTGGCTCAAATATGGGAGAAGATGTAACATATTCTGGCACTGTTGCGGGGGCTATGGAGGGGGCAATTCACAAGATTCCATCTATTGCAATATCGCAAGTATTAGATGATAAAAATACAGCATTTGAGTATGATTTTAGCCTTGCAAAAGAAGTAGCAAAAGGATTAGTAAAAGAATTACTTAATAGGACTTTTCCATTAAGTGGAAGAAAATTACTAAATATTAATATTCCTCAAATAAAAAAAGATAAATACAAAGGCATTAAAATAACTCAACTTGGATATAGAATCTATGGTAATGATGCACACTTGCATAGGAATCCTAGAGGATATGAATATTATTGGCTAGGACTTCACCCACTAAATTGGGAAGAAAGAAAAGATAATAATTCTGATTTTAAAGCAGTGTTTGAGGGCTATACTAGCATAACACCTATAATGCTAGATATGACTAGCTATGAGGATATGCAAACACTAAACAATTGGGCTAGTAAATTTTAAAAGCCTGCCTAAAATAAAATGAAGATTTTAGATTCTAGGTTAATATTTATTGTAGTTTTAAAAAAGTTTTTTAAACAAAATAAATTCAATATCTTATTTATATTTATATTTTATTTAATAGCTCTATTTTCATTAATACTAGCAAACTTTAATTATATTGATGATTTAGGTAGAAGCATATTTGGAAACTTTGACTTTACAAATTGGGATAGATACACATCATCTACTCTAGCTGGAATCTTAAGCCTTAATTCAAGCTTTTTCTTAAATCTATTCCCACTAAGCCTATTACTTAGTATTTTATTTCTTAGCATTGCCTCTATTATATTAATAAACACATTAAATAAAGAATTATTAAATTATAAACTTGCAATTTTATCAAGTCTAAGTATTGGACTTAATCCTTATTATTTACAGAATCTATCATATAAGTTTGATTCTCCATTTATGGCATTAAGCGTTCTATCAAGTATATTTCCATTTTTATTTTTAAGATACAAAAAACTATTTATAATTACTTCTTTCTTATCATTATTAATTATGCTAACAAGCTATCAAGCAAGTAGCGGAGTTTATATTATCATAGGTTTATTTTTAGCTTTTAAAAAACTTAATCAAAAAGCATATAAAGAAGCTTATTATATAACCTTAAGCTGCTTAATATCATATTTAATCGCATCTATAATCTTTAAGTTATTTATTCACACGCCAAGCTTAGATTATGCTACAAGTGATATTTTACCTCCTAAATTATTTATCGATGGGGTTTATAGAAATATAAGTCTATTTTTAAAAGCAATTTATACAGATTTTGGTGGGAGTAGTTTTAAAGCTAGTAAAGTATTTTTAGGTATAATTTTTGGCTTTAGTATTATATTTATCTTTAAAAATACGCTAGATTCTAAGCTAAATAAATTTAACTCAATCTTTCTTGCTATTACTACATTAATCCTATTGCTAATATTATCCTATGGTTTATATATTATTCTAATTATTCCTTCATACTATGCTAGATCTTTCATTGGATTTGGTATTTTTATAGCATTAATTGTAATAGATTCTATAAGTTTAAATAAAAAGAGTCTAAAAATTATGTCATCAATTATGATAATTATACTAGCTCAATACCTAATCACATTTGCTACATATTATGGGCAGAGCCTAAGAGCACACGATGATTACCAGCGATTTCGCTATATTCTAGTAGTAAATGATTTAGCTAAACACCTAAAAGAAAGTGATAAAAATCTAGATTCTAAATTCAATATTGATTTTATAGGTTTTGCAGGAGCAACACCTAATATTAAATATGCAAAAGAACAATACCCAATAATAAAACGATTAATTCCTATAATTCAAGGCAAGGCAAATTGGGGAGTAGCAGCCTTAGAGCATTATAGCATAAGTGCAACAACAATAAATTGCAGCACAATTATAAAATACACAAAGAAACCTAAGATATTAACTAACAACTATTATCACAAAATCATAAGATATGAACATAGAGCTAAAGTATGCTATATTGTTGATTTTAAAAATATATGAAAAGATTAATAGAATTTAAAATGTATTAGATTATTTAAATTACTAATTTTTTCATTCATCTCTTCTTGTGAGCTAAATTCTAAAAATACTATACCAGCTTTATAAAAACGCTCTATAAATTCACCTTTTTTATACCATAAAAATAAATCTATGATATTATTTTAATTTTACAATCAAAAATAATATCACTCAATACTCCCGCTTTTGTGCTTATTATACACTGCCTTGCCAAAAATTTCTTTCTTTTTAATTTTAATTTTGTAATGGGTAAATTTGCAATAGAGCTAATATATAAAAGAGGATAATCAATCCCTGTGCTAAATGATACAAATTTAGGATACAAATCTCCTCCAGCCCTACGACAAGCCTCAATAATTACTAATTTTTTACTTCCATCTTTCATTGTCTTTAATATAGTTTGTGTATGAAAGATTCCATCCTCTAACTTTAAAATACTTGCTATTTTTTCAATCTCATCTATTAAAGCAAAAGCTATATCTTGTGTAATAATACTACTTGTAGTAGTCCCTGATACTGCAAAGGGCTTATAATTATACTGCTCATTATCATAAAAATAAAATATTACTTTTTGGTTTATTAAAATAGTGCTAAAGCCATGCCTACTACCCTCTATAAACTCCTCTACTACAATTTTTTTACTTCTTGAGTGTTCTAGTGCAAAATTAATATTATCTTTTAATAAAATATCATTTGCAAAAGCTGTACTTACACCCTTACCAGAGGCAGAATCTATTGGTTTAATTATTATTTTTTCTCTAAAATTCTTTTTTATAGATTCTATTGCATCTAATTCTTTACTAAAAGATAGAGCTTTAGGAGATATAATATTATTTTTAGCACAAAATTCTCTCCATAAATTCTTATGATGAATAATCTTTGAGGTCTCAAAACTATCAAAATTGCCAATCTTTAAATAATCATTAACATAAGAGCAAGTAAGCAGTGAGTAGTCATCACAAGCAGGAATTAGAACATCTATTTTAAGCCTCTCTATCAATTCAAGCATAGCCTCTTTATTAGAATAATCTTCGAGTATTGTTTCATTAGCATAAGCATGTCCTAAATCATCTTTATTATTTCCACTTGTAATTACATAAAATCCTAATTTTCTAGCTGCTAAAATAGCAGGAATATCTGCAAATTTTCCTCCTGCAAGAAAAAGCTTCTTCATCATATCTCCAATATATTTTATACAAAAAACATTACACTCTCACTTACCCCTGATGAATAATGTCTAAAATAAAGCCTGTATTTAGGATTAAATTCTAAAAGTAATTTTGGGATTCTTATAAAATCATCAAATCTATGATAGACACATATTGCAATTATTGGCTTATATTTGGTAATAAAATTTCTAGCACCCATCAACGCCCACTCTTCACTACTTTCAATATCTAGTTTTAGCATAATCTTTATATCTCGCTGCCCCCCCCCATTTATGATTATCTCTTTATTGTTTAATAAATTATCAATAGAATTTACCTCAACCATATCAGTAGAATCTTTAGTTAGATATGAAGCAGTTTTGGAGGATTTAACTCCTATTATATCTTTTCCTTCACCTAAGCCTATATTAAAGCCTTTGATATTTGGGTAATTGAATAGATTTTTAGTTGTATTAATAAAATTATTCTTTTGTATTTCAAAAAAATAAATTTGCTTATAATTTTTTGCCCTTTTTATAAACTCTAAGCTATTCTCTCCATCATAAGAACCAATATCAAAAAATATATCTACTCCTTCAAGCCCTAAAAACTCCTCAAAATATTGTTCATTTGGGCGAAAAGTAAAATCTCTCATAAAGCTAAAATCACTATTTAGTCTAAAATTTATTATTTGCTCAAATTCTTTTCTACTTCTATTTTCTATTAATTTATTATAAATATCTTCATATTCATATCTATTAGCCCTAAAATGTTCTCTAAAGTCCTTCCAAGTGCTTACTTTGGAATTAGTCTTATTTGCAACAAATAAATCATCAAACTCTATCTCTAATAATGAAATATTAAATTCCTCTTTTAAGATTCTAAAAAATGCAAAATAATCTATAAATTCTATTATCTTTAACTTTTGCAAATACAATAATTTATCTAAAGCTAAATTAGTTTGACAAAGAACTACTACTACTACTTTGGCATAGCACTTAATTTCATTAGTTTTAATTAGGGGGATTTGTATATCTTTATAACTATATACACTATCTTTTGTAAAATCATCTACTATTCCATCTACCTTTAGATTCCTCTCATATAAAGCCTTAATTATAAATTTTGAATATTTATTAAACCCAAAAATGTATCTTTTAGAACTAGGCTCTAAAAATTCTCTTACAAAGTTTATTTTTTCAATACTCATTTTTGTTCTTTGTATATTCATAATTTCTCCTTATAAATTAACCTTTCTTTTAGACTTAAATGATTTACTAATTGCTTGTAAAAATTTTAGCTCCTCTATTGCGCTATCTATTCCAAAAATATATGGTGATAAAGACTTAGAACTTCTAAAAGATATAATAGAATCTGCTAGAGAGTTATAATAATTTCCAAATGCCTCTATAAAACCAGCGGGATGTCCTGCTTTAAACCTATCATATTTATTTGCAAAAATATTAGGTGAGGCTCTATCTTTTATAATTCTCTCTCCTTCTTTTGTGTTTATTAGTAATTCTTCAGGATTACTTTGTAACCACTCTGCGCTTAAATGTTCTCCAAATATTCTCACTCTAAGACCATTTCTAAAGCCTAAAGCTGACTTTGAATACCAAATATTAGCCACTAATTTATCACTAAACTCTGCTAAAATATTTACATCATCAATTATATTTTTAAAATGCCCAAAACTATTTGCAACAGCAAATAGGCTTAGAGGTTTTTTAAAGCTTAAAAAAGAAATAATATTTAATATATGCACCCCTAAATCAAGGCTAATTATTGGGATTTCTAAATCTCGCATTCGCCAATTTTGAGGCTTAGGTATGCTACCATTAATATTTCTAATAAAGCCTTCTTGTGGCATTTCTATTTGTATATTATGAAGTTTGCCAAATTCGTTATTCAATATCATTGTTTGTAACTCTCTTAGCATAGGATAGCCTGTATAGTTATAAGTGATAGCTAGAAATGACCTTTTAACATCTAGTATCTTCTTAATTTGCAATGCTTCTTTGAGGTTAGTACAAAGAGTTTTTTCACAAATTACATAGTAATTAAGCTCTAAAGCCCTGCATATTATATCTTTATGGCTTGGAGTGGGAGTTAGAATACATATTGCATCAATTTTGCCTACTTCATTTAATAAAAGACTTTCATAATTAGAATACAGCCTAATATCACCCCCAAATAAAGATGCACTCTTTTTATTAGCAGCAAAGTCTTTACTAAAACAGCCAGCTTTTAGCTTAAACCTACTATCCATTTGAGAGGCAATAAAATGAGTATAGCCAATAGCAGAGCCTATACCACCGCCTATAAATGCTAAACTTAGAGTCTGCATTTAGGCAGCCTTTGGATATTTGGGGTATTTAGAAATAATCTTATAGTTTTTACTTAAACCCCTTCTACCCCCCCCCCATAGAGCTATTTTTAAATAAAATATAATTTTTTAGCATAGATTTAATAGAATTTATATCATTAAATGCTATCACATCAATGATGCTTAAATTTGGCATAAATTCATCGCTAAATTGCTTATAGATTACATCTTTTGGCTTTAAGAAAAGTAATTCTATCCCTTCATTGCTAAATTCATCACTACTATATAATTCAACTCCTCCGCTTGAGTTTATATAAACTTTAGCATTTAAAGTCTTGCAAATCGCTATTACTTTTTGTGTAGCTTTAAGATTGTGCTCTATATTAATGGTGGAAGAAATGATAATATTTGTAGAGATTTGTAAAAAGGAACAGATCCTTAAAATTGAGTGATATACAAAATCAAAGAGGTTGTCCCTTGGATAAGTCATAATAGATTCCAATAAAGGCATTAAAATATTGTAATTTGGTGATTTCTTATAAGCAAAATGGATTCTAGAGAGAATCTTATCTGCACTAAATTCATTGCTTAAAAATCTATTATCAATATTAAGAAAATCAGAATCTTTCTTTAATGGAAGACTAAATAAAACATCAATATTATTTTGTAAAAATCTATTTCTATTTATCCAAGCCTTTTTAGAGTATTGTATATTATCATATACTACAAATGTATCAACAACAGAAATTAACTGAAAATACCCAATATATGGTAGAAAATATGGCTGCATAATACCAATAGTTTGATTTTTAGGAATGTATTTCATGCTACACTCCTAAAATCTTTATAATAAAACTTGTTTTGATAAAAAATAGCGCGGCAAAGGGCATTAATATGACTAGGCTTGCTAGCTCTAAAAAATATAATCCCTATTTTAAACTTACAACCCCCCCCCATAGAATCTAGCAATATCTTAACAAATCTATTCATATTTTCCATACGATATAACATTTCATCTTCTGAGTTTGATTTAAATATTATTATTCCAAGCGTTGCATTGCTACCGTTAAAACTAGATACCAAATCTCCCTCTCTTATAAAAAGCTGTTTAAAAACTACATCTTTAGAAAATTCATCCCCCAAACTCAAACCTCTAAATACTCCATTAATTTTAGAGTGCAATACATAACAAGCAAAATAACCTAAAACTTTTACATTTGATATACTCTCTCTAAACCAATCCAAAGAAAGTCCTAAACTAGCACATATAGACGCCCTTACTAAATCTATCCCAAAGGTTTTTTCTATTACTTGAGGAATTAGATTGCCTCCATTTCTAGGGGCTACTTCTAAAAAATAAACTTGTTTATTTTTTAATCTAATATCAAAATTATATGCCCCTGTTTTCATATTAAGAAGTGAAATTAATCTTTCTATCTCTTTTCTTGTAATTGTATAAGATTCACTATCTCCGCTATATGGAAAGCTTTCTCCTATTGGAGCAAATGGATTAAAGTTATATTTATCAAAATGCTCATTTGCAAAACCGCTAAAAATAAGCTCCCCATCAATACTAAAGCCATCTCCTGCTATTTGATAAAAATCATATTCTATCCACTCCTCTAAAACCACCTCTTTTATATTTGAATAAGACATAGATTTAGTAAAATATTTTATTAAATCACCTTTATTTTCTATCTTAAATACACCCTTAGAACCACTAGAATCAACAGGTTTTAAAATAAGCGGTGGGGTAAATTTATCAAAACAATCTATAGCATCTTGCAAGTTATTAAATCCCATTGATTTCGGGGCATTAAAATTGTTATTTCTTAAAAATTTCCTAAAAAGTTTTTTGTTTGTAAGAATCTCCACACTTTTATAAGGGCTAGTTTCTAGTCCTAAATTTTCTGCAACATAGGCAGCAGTAGGTGCAGCTGGATCACTAGCATAAGCTAAGATTCCATCAATTTGTAATTTTTTACTTAAATTTAATACATCATCTTTTGAGGTAGTAGAGATATTATAATACTCATCACTTAAGCTATGACCTGGATTATTTGGAAGATAATCACAAGTAATTACATAATGCCCCATATCCTTAGCTTTTTGTATAGCAGGCATTTGAAAGTAGCTCCCTCCTAACATTAGTAATCTCATAATCTAGCCTTTTGTAATTCATTTAAAAATTTATCTTGCAAATTTAGGATATTCTTACTTCTTTGACTTATTCTCCTTGCTGGATTGCCAAAATATATACTCCATTCTTTCGTAGGCTTTCTAATTAAGCTCATTGCTCCTACTGCTGTGCCTATGGCTAAGTTTGCTCCTGGAAAGATAATAGAACAAGTTCCAACAATACTATGCTCTCCTAAAGTTAAGCTCTTTTCATAACGCCCACAATATTCATCTGGTAAGGTTGGGTTTGTCATAAACTTACCGCTATAATCATCACTACTTGTAAAAAGATGAGCCCTAGGGGCTAATCCACTAAAATCTTTCATAATAATCTCCGCATTACTACTTGAGAGCAAATAACTGCCTATGCTAATGTGTATGTAATTGCCTAATGTAATGTGATTTGCTAAAACTGCAAAGTCATCTATTTTTATATTACTGCCTAAGCTTATACGTTCTGGACGATAAAAAATAGCCTTAGAACTAATCTCTAAATTTTCCCCAAAGGACTTAAAACCAATTTTTGAAATCTCTTCTTTGCTTAAATATCCCATAAAATCCTCCTATAAGCTTTTAATTTCAATTTTTAGATTCCATTTAAGATAAAACCATCAATGCCTCTTTACTAGAATCTTAAAAACATAAAAGCTCTGCCTAAAATACCAAACTAAGCACATTTTCTCTTAAGGTATTTATTAGATTTGCTAATATTCTTATTAAGCTTTCTAACAATGGCTACCACCCCCCCCCCATTTTGTGCCTCTAGTATTAAATTTGTAATATATTTCATCTCTTTTGTGCCATATCGCTGGTCTATTGGCAAAGCTAGAAGATGATTTTGTAAGTAAATTTCAAATGAATTTTTCTTACACCATTCTTGCATATAAGGCCAATAAATTGGGATAAATACTCTATTTTTTATTAGATGTTCTCTTAATTTTAAATTTGCAAAATATGGATAAACCATAGGAATATCAAAAGAATTTAGAGAGTAGGTATTAGGTAAAAGCTTCTTTAGTGTGTTAAAGTTTTTAATGCGAATTTTTTTGACAAAATTATAATCAATACTAAATAAGAGGCTTTTTGTTAAATTCGATATTAATTCTATATTGCTAGATAAGCTGTCCTCGCTTTGTTTAAAATCACTATATGAAGATTCTGGATTTAAATCTAGTCTTTTAAATAAAAATTTTGCTCTCTCAAAGCTAATGTCTTTTTTAAAAGATAGAGAGTTTCTATTATATTTTTCATCATATAAAATTCCGCCATCACTAACTCCTACAAACTTTCTTGGGCTATAAAAACATATTTTTGAAGGTGGAGCAAAAAAGCTCTGTGCATTATCAATAATTACATTTGTATATTTTAAAAGAATATTTTTTACATTTCTTAAATTAATACCAAAATAATTCGTATATAAAATCCAATTCTTATTACTAACTTTTATTCTAGGCGAAAAATCCTCTTTTATGTGGTAAAATCTAATTCTACAACCAAGTTCTTTAATAGTATCTAACACAACTTTACAGGTAAAATAAGGAACATAAATCTCTTTAATATTATGATTTTGAAGTATTAATTTTAGGGCATTCCTAGCACTTTTTAAATGGATTGCATTTTTGTGTGGATAATATCTAGTTTTTCTTAACTCTAGCTCAAAATATCCCCCTATTGCATTCACTTTAAAATTCCTTTTTTAGGATTTTTCTTTGCTCTTTAAATCCTAGTTTGTTATAGAAATTGATTGCTCTTAGGTTATTTGTGCTAACAAATAAATCTATTGTGTGGACATTATGCCTTGCTAGTTCTTTTTCTACTATATTTACAAACTCTGTTGCTATTGATGTTAGATTTTGGTCAATATGATGTAAAAATATTGTAGATAAAGATGTTTGGGCAACATTGTGAGATAAAAATATTTTTGTGGTATCATCATATTTAGATAAAGATAAAGTATATTTTTTAGAATCTTTAATAAAAATTTTACTTTTAGCAATATTACTATCTTTAAAGTCTATATTTTTAATCAAGCTCTGCCCCCCCCCATTTTAGAACTAAGAGGTAAAGCATAGTTTTTGCCTTGGAAGCTAGGGTGAATTGATATTTGATTGATATGCCCTCTAATACCCTCAAAATCATTTTTTATAAAATAATGACATATTCCAATTACCCTAGCTTTATGTTTAGCTAACAATAAAAAGCATTGATTTTTATTTAAATAATCTTCTAATTGCTTTATTTTTAGAGATAAAAAATCTTTTGTAATTAATTCTTTTTGAAATGATGCCAAATAGGCTAATTTCACTAAATATTTAATATCTTTTTTATACTTTATAAATTCAAGAGTTGTTGCATTGAAAAACTCTATCATACAGCTACCCTAGAGTTTAATGCAAAAGAATTTAAATTATAAATTAAATTAAAAGGATGAAAACTACTATCTAATAAATTACTTGGATTATTATAGCTTTTAAGAAGGTTTTCTAAATGTCTTCTACCCCCCCCCATAGAGCTATTTTTAGAGATACTAAAATTTAAACTTGCTAAAAATTGTTCTTTTAATACTAATAATTTTTTTGAGCGATTTTTAATCTTAACAGCAGGGATTCCAGCATATATACTAAAAGATTCTGTATTGCTTTTAAGTAAGCTCATAGCTCCTACAACACTACCAACCTCACAAATTACACCCGGTAGTATCACAGCATTAGAACAAATTTGAGTATGTTCTTTTAATAAAACCTTAGCATTAGTTACGTTGCTAAAATCGCTACTAACCATAGGACTTATTAAAGCCTCTCCACTAAAATCATCACTTGAAGCAAAAATAGTAGCCTTTGGTGAAATAGTGCAAAAATCTTCAATAACAATTCCTGTATTTTTAGAAACATTATTTCCTCCATATAAGGCACAAAATGCACCTATATGAATAAATGAGCCAATTTTAATATTACCACTTAAAATGCAAAAATCATCTATCCTAACATTAGAATCTATACTGATATTCTCTATCCCATAAAAACTTGCTTTTTTGCTAATAAAAACATCATTCCCAATATATTTAAAACCTAAGTTTTTAAGCTCAAATTGTGAGTAACAAGCATTCTTAGGTGGTTTATAAATCTTATTTGATTCCTTCATAACAATCCAATAATTTTTAAAATTATAATTGCATTATTATACATAAGCTTTTATAATTTTGTATATAGTTTTAAAGTTTGCTACAATACAAAAAATCTTTAAATAAATTTTAAATAAAGGGCTAATTAAAAAATAAATGAAAGGTTTAATTCTAGCTGGTGGGAGCGGAACGAGGCTATATCCAACAACACAAGTAATAACAAAACAACTTTTGCCAATCTATGATAAGCCATTGATTATGTATCCATTATCAGTATTAATGATAGCTGGAATTAGAGAAATTTTATTAATAGTAACAAAAAGGGATATAGATAGATTTAAACAATTACTAGAAAATGGTAGTTTTTTGGGAATGAAAATAGATTATATAATTCAACAAGAACCAAATGGTCTAGCAGAAGCATTTATTTTAGGAAAAGATTTTATAAAAAACTCTACTTCTTGCTTAATTTTAGGTGATAATATATTTTATGGACAAGGATTTAGAGAAATTTTAAAAGAATGTTCAAGTTTAGATTATAGGGGGGGGGCAGTTACATTTGCATACCCTGTAAAAGACCCAAAAAGATTTGGAGTAGTAGAATTTGACAAAAACTACAATGTCTTAAGTATAGAAGAAAAGCCAACTAAACCAAAAAGCAACTTCGCTCTAACAGGATTATATTTCTACGATAATAATGTCTGCAATATTGCAAAAAATATAAAGCCAAGCAATAGAGGGGAGCTTGAAATAACAGATATAAATTTGGAATATTTAAAAAATAAGCAGTTAAAAACAAAAGTATTAGGAAGAGGATTTACATGGCTTGATGCAGGGACTCCAGAATCTATGCTAGAGGCTTCAAACTTTGTTTCTATCATAGAAAATAAGCAAAATTACAAAATTGCTTGTTTGGAAGAAATAGCATATTATAATGGCTGGATTGATGAAAAAGCCCTAATAAAAAGAATTGATAAAATCAATAAAAGTGAATATGGGCAATACCTAGCAAGTATCATTGAAGATAAGAACATTCATTATAAAAAGAAATTAAAATGAAAAAAGAATATGTTTTAATCACGGGAGGAGCTGGTTTTATAGGCTCTAATTTTATTGAATATTTTATAAAAAAATATCAAAACTACAATATCATTAATCTTGATTTACTAACATACGCAGGTAATTTAGATAACCTAAAAGACATTAGCAAAAACAAAAGATATAAGTTTATAAAAGGTGATATTTGCAACAAAGATTTAGTAGAATTTATCTTTAAAGAATATGGAATAAAAGGTGTAATTCATTTTGCAGCAGAAACTCATGTAGATAATTCTATAAAATTACCAAATATTTTTATCAAAACTAATATAAATGGCACTCATAATCTTCTTGAAGTGGCTAAAAATAATTGGCTAAAAAGTCCATTTAAAATTAAAGAGGGTTATGAAAATGCTAGATTTCATCACATCTCAACTGATGAAGTCTATGGTTCTTTAGGAGAAAAGGGATATTTTACTGAAAGTTCGCCCTATCTACCAAATTCGCCATACTCTGCAAGTAAGGCAGGGAGTAATATGCTAGTTAGGGCATATAACAAAACATTTGGCTTAAATACTATTATTACAAATTGCTCAAATAATTATGGTCCAAAACAACATAATGAAAAACTTATCCCAACTATCATTAGAAATGCCATTTTTAATAAAGAAATTCCCATTTATGGAGATGGACTAAATATAAGAGATTGGTTATATGTAGAGGAGCACTGCAAAGGCATAGATTTAGCCTACCATAATGGAAAAATTGGAGAAACTTATAATATAGGTGGAAATTGTGAAAAAAGAAATATTGATATTGCAAAAATGATTTGTAATATTTTAGATAAAAGACTTCCAAAAAAAACAAGCTATAAAGAACAAATAAGCTTCATAGAAGATAGGTTTGGACACGATAAGAGATATGCACTAAACTCACATAAAATAAAGCAAAATTTAGGATTTAAAGTAGTAAATAATCTAGAATCTAATCTAAACAAAACTATTACATTTTTTATAGATAAATATATGGGGGGGGGGGAAGGCAAGATTTAATAAACTAAGATTTTATCATTTCTCTTTCTTTCTTAAATGCTTTTTAAATTACAAACAAAAACACTTAAAAATTTTTAATCAATTCTTTCAAAATCTTTATAAATCAAATTTACTCACTAAGGCAATATTATGAAAATCAATCAATTTAATTCTAGTGAAAAAATTCTTCACTATACAAATAAAATAGACTATTTTATAAATTCCTATAAAACATTAATAGTAACAGAATTAGATTTAACAAATAAGTGCAATCATCGCTGTCCGGGTTGCTGCGGTAATAATGAAAACAATGCTGAATTAAGCAAAGAACAAGTAGAATATGTGGTAGAAAATCTAAGGGAAATGGATAATAAGGGAGTAATTTTATCTGGTGGTGGAGAACCTACTATAAGCCCTCATTTTGAATATGCTGTGAAGCTCTTAAAGAATGCTGGAATGAATATTGGTCTAAATTCTCATGGAATGAATCTAAATGATGATAAATGCAATTTAATAGCAAACAATCTTGAATACTTTAGAATCTCTCTTGATGCAGGAAGCCCTGAAATGTATTTCAAAATTCACGGAATGAAGCCTCATCACTTCAAACAAACGCTAGATAATATAGAAAAATTTGCAAATATAAAACAAAAATTAAATAGTAAAACAAGCTTTGGCGTTGGATTTCTAACTAGCTCTATTACGCAAGAAGATATGGAAAGCTTTGTAAAGCTAGTCAAAGAAAGAAGGGCTGACTTTGCACAATTTCGCCCCTTTACAGGAGATACACTAGATATAACACCAAAAATAAAGTATCTAAGAGATAAATATGAAGATAGTAATTTTAAAATAACAGCAAGCTATCAAAAATATAATAATATGCAAGAGGAAAAAAGAGGCTATGATAAATGCCACGGAATGTTTTTTAGCACTTGCATAAGTGCTGACTTTAAAGTGTGGGCTTGTTTGCACTTTAGACAAAGTCAAAAACATTTTCTAGGAGATTTAAGAGAACAAAGTCTAAAGGATATATGGCAAAGTGCTAGGATAAGAGAGGTATATAATAACATTGATTGTTCTAAATGCCCTATTTTGTGTCGTAATGATAGCTTTAATAAAACACTTGATAAGTTAAAACTTGATATTACAAATAGTGAATTTTTATAATGAAAGAGTATATTAAAAAAATATTAAAAGATTATCCTACACTCTTTAAAGTAGCAAAGTTTATAAGATGGCTGCCTAAAAACGCTATGCAATATTTAGCAATAAAGTTAGCTAGAATTTTTCATTTTAAAGATGTAATAAGTGCAGATCTAATCCTTAGCATAGGTAATCACTGCCATGCTGCATATTATATGCAAGAGTATAATTTAAGGAAATTTGCCTCCCCTATTGATTGGATGAAATATTATAGTTTAGATTCATTATTAGAGCTTTTTAGAAATGATTTTAATAGCTTTTTTATAAATCATTATGAGGATTTTGAGAAAGCACAAGATAATGGAAAATGTAGGTGGCTAGTAGATAAAAATAATGGAATGATAGCAAGACATCATTTCTTAAAAGAATATCCCCTAGAAAAGCAATTTGAAAACTTTTATAAAAAACAAATGCAAAGATTTAGTAAAATTAAAAATTATCTAAGAAGTGCAAAAAGCATTGCTTTTATCTCGTGTAGAGAAGATAGTATTGAAGATATGAAAAAATTTTTATTAGGATTCTATAAACTTTATAATATAAAACTTACAATAATAAACTTTAGAAATGATAAAAATAATGAATATAAACAAACAATAACAATAAATGAAGACCTTTCAATTATTGAATATTGTTTTGATAATACATATCCACTAAAGAAAAATCAAACTTTACAAGATGTTGGAGAAATATCTTGGATAGGCAATTATAAAAAATGGGGGGGGGTATGAGACTAATCAAGCTAACAAATAAAATCAAATATCCAAAAAAAGAAAATCTAAATGATAGATATTAATAATTTTTAAGGAGTAGATATGAAAATTATCATACCAACACATAAAAAAGACTTACATATTTTGCAATATACAATAAATTCATTATTAAAAAATATGAGTATTAATTGCAACATAAAAATGGGGGGGGGGGTCAGCAAAACAAAAATGATACAAAAAATATTGAAAAATATAGAGAGATAACATACAGTGATATAGTAGTAATAGCCAATAGAGAATTAAAAAATAAAGTAAAGCAAATTAACACTAATATAGAATTTATTAATGAAGATAGTTTAATTGAAAATCTAACCTATAAGCATATAGAATCTATGCTTATAGATTCTAAACCTACGGGCTGGTTTTTTCAGCAATTCCTAAAAATGGCTTATTGTTTCATAAGTTATGATGATTTTTATTTAAGTTGGGATTGTGATAGCTTGCTCATTAAAAAATTACATATTTCTAATGTGTTTTTAAATGCACTACCTATTTACATAAAGCCAAACCACCCATATTACACAACTATCAATAAATTATTAGATATTAAAATAGATAATAATCATCAATTTATGTGTGAATTTATGATATTTAACAAAAATATTATGAGAGATTTATGTAGTAAGTTAAATCCAAAAAATACAAAAGAATTCTACAAGCCAATAATAGATTTAGTAAATATTGATAATAAAATATATAGTTTTTCTGAATTTGAAACATATGCTAATTATGCAATAAATAATTATGACATATATAAATTGTCATACTACCCCGTTTATAGATGTGGAGGAAGATTCTATGATAAGATTCCACCATTAGATGAACCTCTAGTTAAAGACTTTGCAAAAACTTACTATGTATTACAATTTAATCATTGGGATAAAAAAGTTCCATTTGCAAAAATTCTTCATAATAAAACTTTACGAAAAATAATTGGCTTTAAAAATCTAATGAGAATCTATTATTATTCAGGATTATATAAAAAAGATTTTAATCTATTAGCGTTGCAATGATTATGATTTATTTAGTTTAGAGAGTGGATTTTCTTTGTATTGACGATGATTTTTATAATTCTTTAAATAAATTAGAATTAGTAGTATATGAGTAAAAAATGAATACCATTTTACTAAAATTTTATAAATGATACTGCAAAAGTATTAGAAGTAGGGTTGCGACAAGAATGTATTTACTAACTTTATCCATAACAAGAAAGTTATATAGGCTTAACCAAGCAGTGATACAAAAAATTAGCTTTATTTATATGTTTTAGTCTCTAGTGAAACTAGATTTCTTATATGTAAATTAATGTTTTGAGTAAATTAATGTTTTAAACATGCCACATACATCTATCATTTTAGCGATATTTGTATAATTTTAGCAATACTTGGCTGCAAAATATATCTAAAATATTTAATTTAGAGCTTATATAATTGCAACACAAAAGTATGAAAAAAAATATATTGATTTTTATAAAGTTACTATGTGAGCAAAAACCTTTCTTAAAAACTAAACTAATTGATATGGAAAAATTTTAGGAAAATTATTAAAATATAGAATCCTTAGTAAAAAATACTATAAAAATTAAACAAACGCTTATGGAAAAACAATAATGGTGCATATAAATTAGGTAAGATATATGGTTTATTTCTCTAAGCCTTTTTTTAAAAAAAGGCTTAGATTTCAAATATATTTAATTATAAAACGCGGTTTGTTTAATAGGGTTTTAGTTTGGTGTCAAGAGGGAGACTTGAACTCCCGACCTCCGGCTTATGAGACCAGCGCTCTAACCAGCTGAGCTACCTTGACAAAATAAAGCTTGGATTCTATCTTAAGAGTCTAATAAAAGTCAATTAGGACGAAACGCTTTTATTACATCTTCATTTGTTACTAGATAGTCTCCTCCTATTAAATCAAGGCAATATGGTATCGCAGGAAATACAGCATCTAAGCACTCTCTTATACTTTTTGGCTTACCTGGGAGATTAACAATTAAAGTTTTATTGTAGATTCCGGCAGTTTGTCTTGAAAGTATAGCCGTTGGGACATATTTTAAGCTTACGCTTCTCATTAATTCACCAAAACCCGGAAGTATTTTTTGACAAATAGATTCAGTTACTTCAGGAGTTACATCTCTTGTTGAGGGTCCTGTACCTCCTGTAGTTAATATAAGAGAACAAACATTTGATAGATTTATTAAATTATCCCTTATCGTATCAAAATCATCACTTATTACTATGTATTCTGCACTCCATTTTGTAATTAAATAAGAATTTAATGTCTCTATTATTGCTTTCCCACTTAAATCTTCATATATACCTTGAGAAGCTCTATCTGATGCTACTAATACGCCTATTTTTACCATATTTGAGAATCTATCCAATCTAGTATTTCACAATAGTTATTTAGATTAAGTAAAGTTTTACCATTTAAACTTTTATTATTAAAATCAAGAGTAGCAATTGCATTAGCACTATTAATTTCATCTTCACTAAAATTATTTCTTACAACACAAATTTGTTTAAAAGGCATAGTTTTAAATCCTTCAATAAATAAATAATCTAGTCGCTCTTGATAATTAAATAAATCTAGCACTTGATTATTGTTTAACTCACTTTGAAACCTAATTGTAGTTTGTGATGGTGAAATTATAGCTACATTTGCTCCATTTTCAAAAAACTTATAGCTATCTTTACCAATAGTATCAAATACAGCCTTATCTTTTGGATCGTGCTTTATTACTCCAACTTTAAACTTTGGTATTAGTAATTTACACAGCCCTTCTATAAGAGTAGTTTTACCACTATTTGATACGCCACTAAAACTAACTATTTTTGTCATATAGAATACCTGCTCCTTTTATTGCCTTACTTCGCTCTTTGGCATAGATTTTTTTGCCATTTTTAATATCATATTTCCATATTGGTGCATTTGCTTTAAAGTCCTCTATAAATTTTTCATAAAGCTCTAAACTTATTTTTCTATTTTTAGATATTACAGCACACATAAATGATACTTTTCCTACCTCTACATTACCATTTGAATGTGCCATATATATTTTTGCATTATTTTCTTTTGCCTTTTTTAACCATTCACTAAACCATTTTTGAAGTAAAGGTAAATAAATCTCAAAACTAAGTGCAGAAATACCATTTTCACCTCTAACTACTCCAACAAATACACTATAAGCCCCAAAATTACTTATCTTTGCATGTTCTTCCCATATATTAAAGTATTTATTTGCATCTATTGCACCATTAGAAATTTCTAGCATTGTTATTCTTTAGATTATCATCCACCACATACAGGAGGTAGAAGCGATATAGTATCATTATCTTTAAATACAATATTTGATATATCGTTTATAATTTCATCATTTAACGCCACAGCACAAAGTGGAATCCAACTCTTCAATTCATCAATTTTATTTAATTCATCTTTTAATTCCATAAAATTTCTAGATTCTAATTCAATAGAATCTAAGCCTATAGGTCCTAAAAAATTTACTTTTATCATCAATACTCCTTATAAACTTAATAAATTATTTAGCAAAATTATATCTACTAAATCACCTTTTTTATAGCATTTTTGTTCGATTATTACCATAGCACCATTAAAATCATTTATCATATAAGATAATCTATTTCTTTTTAATTCCACCTCATAAAATCCATTTTTAATAAATATATTAGAGATAATAAATTCTAATCTAGTATCTTTTGAATTATCAATATTGTTTAATAATTTTGCCTTATGTGTAGGGATATACGGAGTTATACCAAACATTTTTTGTAAAATTAATCTACCAAATAATATAAAAGATATTACACTTGAGGTGGGATTTCCAGGAAGTGCAAAAATATGTTTATTATTTTTACATTTTATATATGATATCGCTTTTCCAGGCTTAATTTTTACATCATTAAATATACATTCGCCAAAATTATTAATAATTTCTTTTACAAAATCAAAATCTCCCTTACTCATTCCACCTGTGGTAATTAATATATCATTATCTTTCAAAACATTTGAAATAGCATTTTTTGTATTTTCTTTAGAATCTTCTAATATTGGATATAGTCTTGCTTCAGAGCCAAGAGATTGAACTATGGCTTTTAATATATGGTTATTTGAGCTATAAATAAAATTATCACTTTTTGGTGTTTCGCCAATCTCTATTAATTCATCACCGCTACTTAAGATTCCAATCTTTGGTTTATTATACACATCTATCAAAATATTATTGTTTTGAGCCAAGATTCCAATATCAAATGCAGAAATAATGCGATTTTTTTTAAGCAAAACATCTCCTTTTTTATAATTTTGCCCTTTTTTTCTTATATGTTGTCCTTTATTAATAACCTCGTTATCTTTTAAAAATATCTTATTATTTTTTACTTCAACTTGCTCTACAATCGCTATACTATCAGCATTTATGGGCATTTTAGAACCAGTAAAGGTTTTTATACATTTACCATTTTTAATTTCTCTTATATAACTATTCCCAGCTTTATTTATAGAATCTATTTCTAAGCCATCATTTTTTAATAGGTTTAAATCATCATAGCAAAAGGCATATCCATCCATATTTGAAGTATCAAATTTTGGATTATCATCTTTTGCTTTTATGTTGTCATATAAAATTCTACCTACACATTCATTTATAAAAATTCTACTAAAACCTAGTGTATCTATTTTTAGAGATTCTATTAGTTTTAAAGCTTCATTAAAATTTATCATTTCTTAAAATTTCCTTTTGACATAAATAAAGCATTTTATATAAAATCACATTTACAAAACTTTAAAAATACTAGGTAATAAAATGCAAAATATAGATGAAATTTTAAAAAATCATAAACTAAGTCTGCAAGATTATGAAAATATTAAAATCATTTTAAAAAGAGAGCCAAATTTATTAGAAATTGGTATTTTTTCTGCTATGTGGAGTGAGCATTGTAGCTATAAATCAAGCAAAATTTATTTAAGCGGTTTTCCTACATATGCACCTTGGGTAATTCAAGGACCGGGTGAAAATGCAGGAGTAATTGATATAGGTGGTAATTATGCTGCGGTATTCAAAATGGAATCTCATAATCACCCTAGTTTTATTGAGCCGTATGCTGGTGCAGCAACAGGTGTTGGCGGGATATTAAGAGATATTTTTACAATGGGAGCAAGACCTGTTGCAAGTCTAAATTCTATTAGATTTGGAGATATAAGAGATAAAAATCAAGCTAAATTACATAAATATTTACTTCGCCGTGTTGTGGCAGGTATTGGAGATTATGGTAATTGTATGGGGATACCAACTATTGGAGGTGAGAGTAGTTTTGAATCTTGTTACAATGGTAATATCTTAGTAAATGCCTTTAATTTAGGTATTGTAAAAAAACAAAATATATTTTATGCTAAAGCATCAGGAGTAGGAAATTTAATTATTTATGCAGGAAGTAAAACAGGCAGAGATGGTCTTGGTGGGGCTGTAATGAGTAGTGATAGTTTTAATAAAGATTCTGCTTCTCTTCGTCCAACAGTTCAAGTAGGAGATCCATTTAGTGAGAAATTACTTTTAGAGGCATGCTTAGAAGTATTTCAAAAAGATTTAATTGTTGGGATTCAGGATATGGGTGCGGCTGGATTGACTAGTTCATCATTTGAAATGGCAAGTAGAGCAAGTAGTAAAGAGTTAAGAAGTGGAATGATAATGCACTTAGATAAAGTTCCTATGAGAGAAGAGGGAATGAGCCCTTATGAATTAATGTTAAGTGAATCTCAAGAGAGAATGCTAATTTGTGCTAAGAGCGGTAAAGAAAATGAAATTATAGATATATTTAATAAATGGGAAGTTGATGTAGCAGTAATTGGTGAGGTTACACAAAGCGGCAGAATGGAGTTATTTTTTAATAATGAATTAGTCGCAGATATTCCCATAGCACCGCTTAGCGATGCTTCTCCAATTTTACATAGAGAGGTTGAAAAACCTACTTATTTAGAAGAATTACATAGCTTTAATATGCAAAAAAGTAAAAAATCTCAAAATGAAATTTTTAGAGAAATATTAACTTCTTTAGAAGTTTGTGATAAAAGTTTTATTTACAATCAATTTGACAATACTATCTTAAATAACACTATTATAGGTTGCGGTAAGGGCGATGCAAGCGTTATTAGAGTAAGAGAGAATGGTAGTTTTCTTTCATTAAATCTTTATTGTAATCCTAGATATTGTTATTTAAATCCAAAAGAAGGAGCTAAAATAGCAGTGGCAACTGCTGGTAGAAACTGCGTTACTAGAGGGGCTAGACCCCTTAGTATAACAGATTGTCTAAATTTTGGTAATCCAGAAAATCCAAATGTTATGTGGCAATTTAAAGAGGTATGCGAAGGTATAAAAGAAGCTTGTGAGATTTTAAAAACTCCTGTGGTAAGTGGCAATGTTTCTTTATATAATCAAACCAATGATATTGATATTTATCCTACGCCTAGCATTGGAATGGTGGGTATTATAGAAAATTCCATTATATTAGATTCTGCATTTAAGGCTAAAGATAATATCATTGTATTATTAGGAGAATTAAAAGAAGAATTTGGTGGAAGCCTAATGTTAAAGGTTTTAGAAGGCAAAGTTGCAGGCATACCACCTAGTATAAATTTATATAAAGAATTAGCATTATGGAATCTTATATGTGAGAACTCATCATTCATTAAGTCAGCAAAAAGTGTAAAGGAAGGTGGAATAGCCATTAGTCTTGCTAAAATGGCAATTTTAGGGGGATATGGCATTGAAGTGCAAAACAATATTTCAAAAGAAATTATTTTTAGTGAATCTCAAAGCTGTATTTGTATAGAAATAAAAGAAGAAGATTTAAGTATGTTAAATGAGCTTTCAAGTAAATATAATATTCCATATCAAGTGATAGGTAAAGTGGGAACAAAGGGGTCAAATATCAATATAGATTCTATTGCAATTACACAAAGCGAAGCAAAAGATTTATACTTCAACACATTTTATAATATTATGGAATCATAATGAAATTAACACATATTAATAAAGACAATAATCCTACTATGGTGGATGTTTCTACTAAGGATATTACTACTAGAGAGGCTGTTGCAAGTGGTGAAATTAATATGAACAAGGAGGCTTATGAAGCATTTAAAAATAATACCTCTAAAAAAGGTTCTGTAATAGATACAGCAGTCATTGCTGCAATTATGGGGGCTAAGAAAACTAGCGATTTTATACCTATGTGCCATCCAATATTTTTAAGCAAAGTTGATTGTGAAATAAAAAATGATGATGAAAAACTAAAAGTAATATTAATTGTTAAAGTTAAAAGCGAAGGAAAGACAGGCGTAGAAATGGAGGCATTAAGTGGTGTTAGTATAGGTTTGCTTACAATCTATGATATGCTAAAAGCATTAGATAAAACTATGCTTATAACAAATATAGCTTTACTTAGTAAAAGTGGGGGTAAAAGCGGTGATTTCAAGCGTTAAAACTATAAACTAATAGTAAAAAACTATAAATACTAGTTTAGTTATTATTAATAGGGAACTTTTACTACTTATAGTATTAAATATATAAGTTTCATTTAAAATAATATTAAGTATATTTTAATACTACTTATTTTACTATTCCACTTCATCTTTAAATGCTTAACTATGGAGAAAATAAAATGTTATTTAAAAAATATCTAATTATTTTTAGTATTTTTTATGTCTATTTGTCTGCTAATGATATTACGATACAAAAGGAACCAAAACCTCTAAATGAAGTTTTTACTACCATTGGACCGAATGCAGAAATAAAAAATATGCTTGATGTGTATGATAACAATGATGGAGTGCTAGATTTAAAGTCATTACTTGAAAAAGCAAAAGATAATTATACTCTACAAGGAAAAAATATTGCCATTAAAGAGGCAGAAGCTACTAGAGATTCTGTTATTGGTAGTTATATTCCTAGTCTTGATATAGGGTATAGCTTTAATAGCACAAAATCATATATTAATTCGTGGAATAAGGCATTTAATGCTCATCAGGCTCAAGCTAGCGCAAATTGGGTTATTTTTGATGGTGCCTCAAGAGAATTTAGCTTATTATCAAATAATGCCTTGGTGCGTGCAGCAATAGCAGATAAAGGATATAGTCAAGAATCTGTATTTTTACAGGTTATTAGCTATTATTACCAATATTTTTCAATAAAAGGACAAATTATTGCAATGGAGCAAAAGAAGGTAAATATTGCTGCAAATGTTGCCAGAGTTCAAGTCTTGTATGATGCTGGATTAGAACCACTAGATTCATTAGAGGCTCTAAAAGCAGAGCTAAGTTCTACAGAATATCAGCTAGAATCTTTGAGGTTAGATTTTGAGCAAACAAAGCTACAATTATCATTATTTACTAATACAAATATTGATAAATTAAAATTAAATGAAATTAAAAAACCAGAAGAAAAAGAGATACAAAGCTTAAATATTACTATGCAAGAAGAACAAGCCTTAAGTGTTGAATATCAAATAGGAACTCTCACTTATTGGCCAACTATTTCATTGTTTGATACATACTATTGGAATTTTAAAAATAATGCTCTAGATGTTTATGGCACTCAAGAAAGCAGTTTTTCTATGGAACAGCACCCAAGACATCAAAATGTATTTGGTCTTAGTATAACTTGGAATATATTTAGCGGATTTTCTACAAATAGGCAAAAAGAGGCGTTTAAACTAGCTAATTTAAGAATGCAAAAAGATATTGCATATGCAAAAGAGGAGCAAAAAAATAATATAAAGTTTTATAAAAGTTCAATTTTAGCTGCTCTATCTCAAATAGATAGTGCTAAAGCATCATTAAAATCTGCAACAATAGCATTTGACACTGTTGCTCAAAAATATCTATCACAACTTGTTAGTTATAATACTTATTTAGATGCCTTAATTATGAAATATAATGCAGAATCTACTTATATTCAAAGTTTAAATAATTATGAATTACAAAAAGCAAACTATATTTTTTATAGTGGTCAAATGTTATTAGATTATATTAATTAAAAAGGATAATAAATGAAAAAATTTATATTTTTAGTTTTACTTGGTGTTAGTTTGTATGCAGATGAAGTTTATGCAACATTTGTATCAAAAGGCATAAAAGAGGCATCTTTAAGGATTAGTTCTTCAGGTATAGTTGATATGATAAAAGTTGATGTTGGTTCTAAAGTTAAAAAAGGTGATTTATTATTAAAAATACAAAATAACACACAAATAGAAAATGTTAAAATACAACAAGCTCAATCTGATGCAAATGAACAAACTTATATATTTCAAAAGAATCAATTTGAGAGATATGAACAAAGTAAAGCTGTTGTAGATAAAAATACATATGAACAAATTTACTCTAGCTTTAAAAGTGCAGAAAATAACTATAAAATGTCATTAGCTTCACTTCAACTTCAAAAAGAAATATTAAATAATACATATTTAAAGGCTCCATTTGATGGTGTAATTGCAGAAAGAATGATAGAAGTAGGAGATGGTGTTAGTGAAAATGGCACAGATTTATTTAAACTAATTAGTAATGATATTAAATTAATAATTGAGTTTGATTCTAAATATATTGATAAAGTAAAAGTTGGTGATAAATATACTTTTTCAATAGATGGTTCAGAAAAAAAGCGAAGTGTAACTATTACAAAAGTTTATCCAAGCATAGATCCTACAAATAGAAAACTAAAAGCTGAAGCTTTAGTAAAAGATATGGTCTCAGGCGTTTTTGGTGATGGCTATATAACAACTAAATAAGGATTAATCAATGTATAAAATAGCAATATCAAAACCGATATTAACCCTTGTTTTTGGGTTAATGTTGATATTTTTTGGGATATTAGCACTCTTTAGATTCCCAGTAGCTCTTTGGCCAGATATTGACTTTCCTGTGGCTATGGTTATGACAACTTATCCTGGGGCAAATGCTGAGATTGTCGAAACAGAGGTAACTGATAAAATAGAGGAAGCATTAGGAGGTATTGATGGAATGGATAAAATTACATCAATTACCTCTCAAGGTGTATCATTGGTTATTGCTTCATTTAAATTAGAAAAACCAAAAGAAGAGGCTATGAGCGACTTAAGAGATAAAGTTGGTTCTGTTAATTTTGATGACCCAATTATTAGAAACCCTATAATTCAAAAATTTGATAGTTCCTCTTCACCTATCATTAGCGTATTTGTTAGTAGTGATAAAGTTAATGATGCAACTCTTATGAAAGTAGCAAAACAAGTTATTGAACCTAAACTAGAGAGAATTTCTGGTGTGGCAGGGACAAACAAAATAGGTTATAGAAGTAGGACAATTAGAATCTATCCTGATATTTCTTTAATGAATAAATACAACATAACTTATTCTCAATTAGCATCAATAGTAGGAGAAGAAAATGTTGAAATTAGTGGTGGTAAAATAAGAACAGATAAAAAAGAGTGGGTTGTAACAACTGATGCAATTGCAAAGAGTGTTGATGACTTAAAACAGATTAGAATTACTAATAATGTAAAACTCGGTGATATAGCAGAAGTAGTAGATTATATTAGTGAGGATACTACCTATGCCTCTGTTAATGGAAAGAATGGTGTTGTTTTTGAAGTGCAAAAAATTGCTGGTAAAAATGATATTGAGATAGCACAGGCAGTTCGTGATATATTACCAAGCTTAAGAGAGCAATTAAAAGATTTCGATATTGAAATTTTGAGTGATACTACTACTTATATACAGCATTCAATTGATGAAGTAAAATTTGACCTATTACTTGGGGCAATACTTGCAACCTCAATAGTATTTTTGTTCTTAAGAAGCTTTACTATGACTATTGTTGCGGCAATAAGTCTTCCAATTTCTATTATTGGGACATTTGCATTTGTTCAAGCTATGGGACAGAGTTTAAATATGTTAGTTATGTTAGCCTTAACGCTTGCTATTGGTATTATTATAGATGATGCTATTGTTGTTATCGAAAATATACATAAAAAGCTAGAAAAAGGTATGCCACGATTAGAAGCAGCATATGAAGGTGTAAAAGAGATTGGATTTGCTATTATTGCAATTTCTGCTATGCTTTTATCAGTTTTTGTGCCTATCGCCTCAATGGGAGAGATGATAGGAAGAATTCTTCAATCATTTGCATTAACCGTTACTGCGGCAATTATAATCTCTTACTTTGTTGTTATCACTGTTATACCTATGGTTAGCTCTCTTGTAGTTAGCACAAAAGTTAGTAGGTTTTACACTATTACAGAGCCATTTTTTAGAGGACTAGATAATATTTATGTAAAAATGGTTAAATTAGTTATTAGATTTAAATTTATCACATTACTTCTTGTGCTTATATTTTTTATACTTTCTTTATTGTTGGTTTCAAGAGTTGGATTTAATTTTATGACTCCAGAAGATACAGGAGAATTTAATATATTTGTAGAGACAAGTCCCGGTATTACATTAGATTATATGAAAGAAAAAATGTCTAAAATTTATGATGTTGTTATAGAAGATAAAGCTATTGATTCAGCTAGTGTTCAGATTGGTTATAACTCTCTCCAAAATGCGTATCGTTCTAAAATTTATGTTCATTTAGTTGATCAAAAAGACAGGAAAGGTAGAGGTCAATTTGCAATTATGGCAGATTTAAGAGCTAAACTAAAACAACAATTTAAAGACTTTACTATTGCAATTTCTGAAATTTCTACCCTTGGTGGTGGTAATAATGCTCCATTGCAAGTTATTATAAAAGGAGATGCTCAAGAAAATGTTACAAAATCTGCAAATAATTTAGTATCACTATTAAAACAAACAAAAGGTATTACAGATGTTAGAACAGATACACCAGATTATGCCCCAGAATATAGGATTAGTATATTAAGACAAAACGCAAATAGAAATAATATAAGTTCTCAAGCAATTGGTGCAGCTGTTAGCTCTGCATTTTCAGGTGAGAGTAAAATCTCTTATTATAGAGAAAATTCTAAAGAATATGATATAGTCCTAAGAGTTCCAGATAAAGATAGAAAAACACTAGAAGATTTGAAATACTTACAGATTCCAAATGCAGATGGAAAGATGATTTTTGTAGATGGCTTAATTGATATAAAAGAGACTTCTTTACCTGCTTCAATTAAGAGATATGACAGGGAAAGAAGTATAACAATTTATGGAAATATAGACCAAAAACAAAGTGATTTAAATAAAATTTTAAAAGAGATAGAGCTTAAAAAGAATGAATGGTTAGTAAATGGGACAAATTATACTCTCGATGGTCAGGCAAAATACGCTACAGACACATTAATACAAATTGGTATAGCAATAGCAACAGCATTTATACTAATATATTTAATCTTAGCAGCCTTATATGAGTCTTTAGTGCAGCCAATAATTATTATGATAACTCTTCCATTATCTTTTTCTGGGGCTTTTATAGGTCTATGGGTTACAGGCAATAGTCTCTCTATGTTTGGTTTAATTGGGCTTATGGTATTAATGGGAGTTGTTGGAAAAAATGCTACACTTATTGTAGATATGGCAAATGAATTTAGGGCAAAGGGCAAAGATATTAATGAGGCTATTATCTTAGCTGGAGAATCTAGATTAAGACCTATACTTATGACAGTTTTTGCAATGGTATTTGGTATGATTCCTCTAGCTATATCTAGTGGTGCGGGTTCTGCTATGAAGTTTCCAATAGGGATTTCAATGATAGGAGGATTGATTGTTTCTATGTTCCTAAGCTTGCTTGCTGTGCCTGCATTTTATAAAATTATGGCTCCTGTTGATGATGTAGTTAGAAAAATTTATGCTAAGAATCTAAAATTTAAGTAATAAATTTTGGATTACTGTAAAACTAGTGATGGTAGCTTTAGTCTCTATAATAGAGAATATAAAGATTACTACCATAGTTTAAAAGATGGTGCAATTTTAGAGAGCTTATATAAACATATAATTCCTACTTTTAATCTACAAAATATAAAAGAAGGGCTAAATATATTAGATATTTGTTTTGGATTGGGTTATAACTCATTTTTTAGCCTACTTTATGCAAAAAGATATAATTTTAGTATTAATATTTATTCTGTTGAAAAAGATATTGCTTTATTACAAAAGTTAAAATATTTTAAATACCCAAAAATCTTACAAAATAACTTTTCTCTGCCTTTATTATTAGAATCTAAAATATTTTATTTTTCAGATTCTACTCTTAGGATATTTATAGGTGATGCTTTATCATATATAAAGAAACTAAAATTAGATTCTTTTGATATTATTTATCAAGATGCTTTTAGCCCTAGTAAAAATGATGAACTTTGGAGCAACGATTATTTTAAAACATTATTTTTATTATTAAAAGATAATGGAGTAATTAGCACTTATACTTCTAGTAAAAAAATTAGAAATATTTGTATGAATTGTGGCTTTAATGTATATGATATGCGATGTGGAACTCTAAAAAATGGCACAATCCTTTCAAAACAAAATTTAAAATCTGATAAAATAGATTGCATCAGTCTCTATAAAATTACATAATAATTATTTTTTATTTATAGTTATTTTATATGTATCATTTATAGAGTTTAAGACTTGTTCTATTTCTGCAATCTTTTTTGTAGATGCCTCATCGCTTAGTATATTAAAAAATATTAATTTATTATTTTTTCGTTTTACATTTAAAATTATATTTTTTAATTTATCATTTAATAACTCATAAGATAAGTTCATAAAACTCTTAAAAATTCCTTTATTATTAAGCATATTTTTTGTAAAGCTATTTGATAGCTCTGTAATAATATTAGACAATAAAAGATTGTAATTATTAAAATGTTTATTATAAAAATCATTTATGTTATTTGCATTTACTTCTATATTTAAACTATCCAAGCTATATTCATAAAAACTAGGCGTATTAGTATTAAACCACTCTTTTAATAAAAATATTATATTTTTATTTCTAAATAGATTATCACGCAATAAAATATCAAAATTAATATCTATATTAAATTTATTAAAGTCTAAATAAAGGTGTCGATTAAGCATTATATATCCTAGAGCAGAATCTTCTTTTTTTAAATTTATATGATATATTAACCTTTCTGGTATAAACACAAAATATGGATTTTGTGTTATATTATGTGATATTTTATCTATACTTGCTTCTACTCCTATTTGCTTAAATGAAAGGTTTATAATAGATAATCTTACATTCTCTAATATTATTTTAGATTTTTTAGATTCTATTTCTATATTTTTTATATTACAGCTATGTTTTATAAACCCAATGCAAGCGACATCAGAATGTGTTATATTTAATAAATACTCTTTAAGCTCATCTTTTAAAGCATCAATATAATTAATTATTGCCTTAATTTCTAATCTTTTTATATACTCATTTGCTATAAATAAAAACAATGCAGATGTTAGTAAAATAAATATTATGCTAAAAATTATTTTTTTCATTCAAAAGTCTCTAGTTTTTAATAATGATAGCAAAGATAGGTTTAAAGTTCCTAGTTAGCAAATTTTATTTGCTAACTAAATTTATATTATTTATTTATTGTAGAATCTACTTTTGTATGCAAATAAGGCTTAATATCTTTATCAAGCTCTAGTAAGTCTTTAGGTGGGTTACCATTTACTTTTTTATCTTTATAATATCTATCCCCAGCCTTATGTCCATTTAAATCAACTTTATATTTAATTTCACCTGGGTTAAATTTCTGTATTTCTTCAAATGTAGCTTCACTTGGTTTATACTCAATACCATACTTTGTCGCTATTGTGGCTAATTTTGCTTGTCCTAGTCTTGCCATTTCAACAGCTTGAACTAGCATTCTGCTAGCTTCTCTTGGATTATGAAATCCTGTAGAATTTTCCGCACCAACAAAATCTCCTCTCATTTGACCTTTTCTATGTAATTCCATAGGCTCTTTTAAAACTTCATTGATTTGTTCTTCACTTTTACCTTGTTTTATTAGAGCCTCTCTAATTTTTTTAATATCCCAAATTAAGCTAACAGTAGCGTATTCTGCACTTCTTAAATCAAACGCAATAGATTTTTGAATATCTGCGACTTGATATCTAATTTTTTCTTCGCTTTGATTGTGGCAAGTTTTACAAGAGCTATTTATGTCAAATAAAGGCGATGTGATATTGTGTTGAGTTACTTTTTTAGCACCTTTTCTTATATAAGGCATATGACAATCTGCACAGCTAACATTATTTGCAGCATGCACACTGCCGCTATATAGCTCATATTCTGGATGTTGAATCTTTATCATAGGGGCTTTTGTGTCTTTATGAATCCAATCTGCTTTAAATGCTTTTCCTGCATCTAAATTTCTTATTTTTTCATAATGCTCATCAAACATTTCAATTCTAAATGGTTTGTCTTTTTCCCAAGCACTCCAAGGGAATATTAATTCTATTCCATCTGCTTGAATTTCTACTGCTTTGTTTCCATTTCTCCAAGAATCAAATTCATCATAAGTTTTTTGAGTGCCATCAAACCATTTTTTAGACGAATCATTAGCAATGCTTTCACCTATAACTTTCACTTTATTTCCTGTTGGTTTAAAATAATATTCAACATGACATTGAGCACAGACTAAGGTTCTCATTTCATTTCTTTCTGCTTTTATACCTTGAATAGGATCTTTTTCATAACCTCTCATAACTAATGAATTAATTAGTGCTTGTCTTGTTATTCTAAGGCTCATATCTGCTGGATTATGACAATCAGCGCATGTTACCCCCATTCTTTTACCTCCGTGAGCACCACTATGTGCTTCAGAATTTTCTTTTATCCCATTTACAGCGGGGATATTTTTAATCATAGTCCAATATTTTGTTGAATTAAATGCTACCCAATCACCCTTTGCTACATTTTTATATAACCAAGGAGACCAACCACTATGGCAATTCATACAAGCAGTTGGTTGTCCTCCAAATGCTTTAAAGCCATGTGCATTTAAAAAATCTTTATTATTTCTTGCAGTCTCCATTTGATCTACTTGAATCCAAAAATGTCCTCTTTCTTCGTTTGCATCAATACTAAATGGATATCCAGCCCAAAGTATAGTAAGTTGAGGGTATCTTATTAACTTACTATAAGCTTGATTTCCTCCAAAATTTGTATTTTTTGGCTGTTCTTTTTCAACAGTTAAATACATATCAAGATACTCTGGATAGTTTTTACCCCAAAAATCAAAAGTTGGATTATCATCACTTAATTCTACAACACTTTTTGGTGATAAAGCCATTTCTTCAGCTTTCTTAGAGCTTATATTTACAACCAACATTACTATAACAATGCCTATAACTATCGCAAAGATAAGCACAATGGGTAATATTAATGATTTTTTCATATCTTGTCCTCCCTAAATAAAATTAAAAATTTCTTATATGTCCTATATTTTTATGGCACGAAACACAGCTTAGTGATTTATCATAATTATGCACTATTTTTGTAGTTGGATTAACCACGCTACTAACCATATTTGAATGGCATCTTATACAATTTTCTTGCACGATAGTTTTGCTTTTTTGTGTGGCACTAAGGTTGCTTTCTATATCTTTTAATGTAAAAGAATAGGCATGACTAAAACCACTTTGAGCTTTTGTAAGCCACTTAGAAACAAAACCATCAGGAATATGGCAATCATTACAAGTAGCATAATTCTTATGGCTACCTATACTCCAATCCTTATATACCTCATTCATAACATGACAATTATTACAAGCCTTAGAATCGTTACTGAAATACGAAAATCCTTTTGCATACCAAAATGTAAATGATCCTGCACCAACAACAAAGCCAACAGCTATAATAACTGCTAAAGTAAGAATAGGAATAGGTTTTTTAATGTTGTTTTTCAAAAACACCCTCCTGTGCTATGTAAAAGTCTTCAAAACACCATATAATGATACTATTAAAGAAATTTTAATTATTGATATAAGTCAATAAAACTTAAAAAATATTAATATGTAGTTTTGTTTTAGAGTAATCTATATTTATTTTTGTGGAAGTTTATTTTTAACTTTAATTCCAAGTTCTTCTAATTTTTCTATTTTTGAATATATTGAGCCTTTGCCTTCTTTTAGCTGATTGATTGATTTATGATAAATATCATCTATCCTTTTTATACCATCACCTATTTTTTCGATATTTTCATAGAATCCTCTGAATTTATCATAAAGACTAGTTGCAGTATCCAATATTTCCTGCATATTATTATTTTGTCTTTCATTTTGCCAAATATTATTAATGGTTCTTAGAGTTGCTAATAATGTCGTTGGACTAACTAGAATGATATTTTTATTATAGGCAAATAAAAATAATTCATTATCATATCTAAGCGCATCTAAGAAAGCGCCTTCTATTGGTATAAACATTAATACAAAATCTAAACTAGAGCCACCAAGCAAATTTTCATAATTTTTCTTGCTTAATTCTTTTATATGGTTTCTTAAAGAGATTATATGTATATTTAAATCATCTTTGTTTGTAGTTGTCTTACTTAACAATCTTTCATAATTAATTAATGAAACTTTAGAGTCTATTATTATTTTTTTGTTATTTGGTAGTTGTATAATTACATCGGGGCGGAGATAATTCCCTTCTTCATTTTTATAAGTTTGTTGTAATATGTATTCTCTATCCTTGATTAGACCAGAATCTTGGAGTAACTTTTCTAAAATTATCTCTCCCCAATTGCCTTGTGTTTTGTTGTTTCCTTTTAAGGCATTAGTGAGATTTGTAGCATCTTGAGAGATTTTTATGTTTAAGTCTTTTAGATGTTTTATTTCGCTAATTAATGTGCTTCTTTCTTTTATATCATCATTATGTATTTCATCAATTCTTTTTTTGAAAGTATCTATTTGGTTTTGTAATGGTTTTAAAATAATATCTAGGTTTTCTTTTTGACTTTGTTTATGTAGATTAATTTTTTCTTCTAAAATATCCTGTGATAAAATCTTAAATTCATTTTTACTTTGTTCTTTTAAATTTTGGAAGTCTTTTAATTTATCTTCATTTATTTTCTTTTCATATTCTAATGAAGTTTTAAGATTAGCCCTCTCTTCTATAAGCTTTTTATTCTCATTATTTATTTCATCTATACTACTTTCTAATGAATTTATTCGCACTTCATTAAACTTAATAGTAGAATCTAAAATCTTGTTTTTTTCTAATAATTTTTTTTGTTTTATGTATAAAAATATGCAATAAATGCTAAACATTATAGTTAAAATAATTAGAAACAATAAAATATAAATCATAGCTTTTTCCTCTATATCATAATACTATCATCTTTTTTACCACCAAAATTGGTAATAAAGCCTTGAGTTAGCCTCATTCCATACAATACAACAATCCATGAGCAATAAATCCAAAGTATAAAAAACATTACAATAGAAAATGAACCATATATCGTGCTATAAGCTTTATTGAAAAATACATAATACATAAATGCCCATTTTAATACACTCCATACAATCATAGTAATTAAAGATGAAAGTAAAAGTGAAGCAAATGGGAGAGGTTTATTTGATAGAATCTTAAATAATATAAAAAATAAAATCCAAATTGAGATATATGGTAAAAAATCCATAAAATTAATTAAATTAGCAAAATGGCTTTTATTTAATATTGTTTGAAATTCTAGGCTAAAATATAGACTAAATCCAATTCCTATTGGGAATAAAGTCATTAATGCCCAATATACAATTAATGCATCAAAGAATGTCCTTTTTTTAGATTCAAATAATTTTGATGATATATTTTCAAGATTCCTAAAAAATAAAACAGAAGCAAATAATGCGTATATAAATGCACTCATTCCAAGAGACTTAGAATTATTCATAAACTGGTCTAAATAGCTAGAAATTACTTCAGTATTTGCAGGAGAGATATTTGATAGAATAATATTTTTAATAGCACTTACTTGCAATTTAAAGTTTGGAACAGAAACTAGAATAGATAAAATAACAATTATTATAGGAACAATTGCAGAGAGTGTGTATAGACTAAGTGATGCAGCATAAGTTTCAACATTATTAAAAAATAATATAAATTCTAAGATTCTAGCTTTTATTTTGATTAAAGCAATGCCTAATATATTTTTTATTTCAATAACTTTTTCATATAAATTGTTAATCAATTTTTCCTCTTTAAATAGCAATTAATATAATTATAGTATTTTATAGGTATTTTAACTATGTAACAAACGGAATTTTAAAAATATTTAGGTTATAGTTAATTTAAAGCTTACTTACTTGTTAATATCTTTTGATTGCTTGATAGTTTTAATAAAAGTTTCAAGTTATATTAAACACTTCTTAGCTTGCTAAATCTAAATAACTAAATTATCTAAACTAACTTTCTATATCAAATAAACTCCTATCATTCTAAACTAAACCAGCTTCTTTTAAAAATATAGATGGAATGTAATTAATATTTTTATTTAAATCTTTATAAGCAAAAGAAAAGTATATATTAGTTTTTGCTCTTGTTGTAGCTACATAAAATAGTCTTCTTTCTTCCTCCAAGCTACCTGTTTTTGCTATTAATTTTGTATTTGGAAATCTTCCTTCCATTAAGTCAATAATATATACATCTTCAAACTCTAATCCTTTTGAAGCGTGAATTGTAAGGAGATTTACTCCCTCTCCACTGCTAGATTCTGCACTATTTAGTTTAATTGAGTTTAAAAAGTTTGCTAAATTATCATAGGATTTTGAGAGATTATACAAAATTGAGAGTTTCTTATCAATCATAAAAATAAATTCATCAATCTTAGAAGAATCTAGAGATTTAAATTTATTTTTAATTCGATTTTGAGCAATTAATAATTTAATTTCTTTAAAAAATTCACTATTTAAAACATGTAAAAATAAGGAATCTAGGCTAGGTTTTTTATATAAAAATAAGTTATAAAATTTATCTAAAAATATAGCACTTTTAGAATTTAGTTTATTATGTGAGAGAAGCGGATGAGAGGCAAAGTTTATACTTATATATCTATTAAACCTAGAAGAATCTTCTTTGATAAATAAATTATCAAAAAGTCCTAATTGAGTATTTCGTAACTTGCCTTGGTATGGATTTATATCCTCTCTTGGATTTAAAAGTCCATTTATTAAATCACCATCTCCTAATAATATTAAACAATCATAAATATCTTTTGCCATAACCTCGCCAATGCCAATGCCATTAGAGATTACATTGACAAAAGCCATCATATCTTTTTTATTAAAAAATAGGCTCAAAATATCAATAAAAACTGCTATCTCCTTGCTTTCAAAAAAGCTTTTGCCTCCTTTTTTTTTACAACCTATGCCATATTCTCTCAAATTTGCTTCTATATAATCTGAACTTGTATTATTTCTAAAAATAATTGCAATATCACTTAGTGAAGTTTTAGAACTTGAAATATGCTTTGCAATGTAGCTGTATTGTTCTTTTGTATTGCTAAAGCTAAATAATTCTACATTAGAATCTATTTTATCTTTCAGCACTTCTAGGTTTTTGGGATAAATCCTAGGATTATTTATTATTACATTATTTGCAATATCTATAATTTTTCTACTAGAGCGATAATTTTTATTTAAACTATAAATTTTTGCATTTTTATATCTATCTTTAAAACTTGCAATAATACTAATATCTGAGCCATTAAAAGCATAAATACTTTGGTCATAATCACCAACACAAAATAGAGATTTTGTATTAAATGCACTTATTATGCTATTTTGCAAGTAGTTTGTATCTTGATATTCATCTACTAACACCTCACAAAATGAGATTTCATCAATTTGCACTTTTTCTTTATATAAAATTAATAAATCATCATAAGATGCGTAGTTATACTGCCTTTTTATATCAATAAACTCTAAAAATAAATCCTTATAAATATTGCTATGAATCTTGTGTTCTTTATTTTTAGATTCTATAAAATCCTTAAAATCTCCATTATAAGAATTTAAATAAAGTGATATTAAATCATATAAATATTCTGCTTTGTAGTGAGGTGTAGAGTTATCAAACTGCCTTGCATTAAATATACTTTTAAAAAGAATCTTTAATTCTCGTGGTTGCTTTAATGTAATATTTGTATGCTCTTTTAAATATCTATATGCTATTGAGTGAAATGTCCCTGCTAGAAGCTGTTTTGTAATATTTTTATCAAAAAATCTCTCTAGTCTAGCAATCATCTCTAAAGACGCTTTATTGGTAAAAGTAAGCAATAAAATCTCGCTAGGATGTATACCAGAATTTAATAAATATGAGATTCTGCCTACAATGGTAGATGTTTTGCCCGTCCCTGCAGAAGCTATTATTAGATTATGTCCAAAACTAGCTTTACAAGCTTCTAATTGCTCATTATTTAGTAATCTAAGAGGCAATTTATTTTACAAAATATTTTAGAGATTCTAGTTTTACAAAGTTCGGGTATTCATCTGATTGACAATGAAATTGTAATACTTTTTTATTATTAAAATTAAATACTAGAGGGGATAAAAAGTTTATTTTAGAATCCTCTAATGGTTTTTGCAAAATCATCATACAATAAACTTTAAGGGTAGAATCTTTTTTAATATCTAATAAAATTTGTGATTGAATTGATAAGCTAAAACCATAATCTTCCCTTAAAACATAGGGATTTACAAGACTCCAGCTAACACCATTGTTTGCCCTTAATATTGCAAAATTATAATCAACTTCTCTTAATTCCACTTCTTTTAAATCTTCAAAGCCAAGTATTGGCATTACAATTTCAAAATTCACTTTATGTTTCCTTTTTAATATTGTTTTTGGATAAAATTCCAATATGTTTATTATAAGCAAAATCTATACCACTAAAAATAAGGTTTATCTATGATATATAATGCAAAAGAAGTTGAACAAAAATATTATTCAATATGGGAAAATAGAGGGTATTTTGAACTAGATTCTAATAAAAATATAGATAATGGAAAAAACTTTAGCATTATGATGCCTCCTCCAAATGTAACAGGATTCTTACATATGGGACATGCACTAACTTATAGTTTGCAAGATATTATTGTTAGGTTTAAGAGAATGCAAGGATATCGCACATTGTGGCAACCGGGCATTGACCACGCAGGAATTGCTACACAAAATGTTGTAGAAAGAAAGTTGCTTTCAAAGGGTATAAAAAAAGAAGATATTGGTAGAGATGAATTTATTAAAGAGGTATGGAAATGGAAAGAAGAAAGCGGCTCTACTATATTATCACAATTAAGGAGACTTGGCGTATCTGCAAATTGGAGTAGAACTAGATTTACTATGGATAAAGGTCTCCAAAACGCTGTTAAAAAAGCCTTTGTTAAATGGTATAACGAAAGTTTAATTTATCAAGGTAATTATATGGTTAATTGGTGCACTCACGATGGTGCATTAAGCGACATTGAGGTTGAGTATGAAGAAAACAAAGGAAAGCTTTATTATCTAAGATACCCTATAAAAAATGATAATTCTAAACAAGAATCTAATTATATTATTGTGGCTACAACACGTCCAGAAACATTTTTTGGCGATACTGCTGTTATGGTAAATCCAAATGATGAGAGATATAAGCATTTAATCGGTAAAAAAGTAATTTTGCCTCTAGTTAATAAAGAAATAATAATTATTGCTGATAGTTATGTTGATATGGGGTTTGGAACAGGCTGTGTTAAAGTTACTCCTGCACATGATATAAATGACTATGAGGTTGGCAAAAGGCATAACCTAGAATTTATAACTGTTTTTGATAAATTTGGGATATTAAACTCTAATTGTGGAGAATTTAGCGGACTTGAGAGACTAGAGGCAAGAGATAAAATAGTAGAAAAATTACAAGAGAGAGGCTTTATTGAAAAAATAGAATCTTATAAAAATCAAGTTGGCAGATGCTATCGATGTGGAAATATTGTAGAGCCATATATTTCAAAGCAATGGTTTGTAAAAAAAGATATTGCAAATGAGACTATTAAACTTGTTAATAATGGTGAGTGTAAATTTTATCCAAATCAATGGATTAATAATTTTAATGCATGGATGAATGAATTACGTCCTTGGTGTATATCGCGTCAATTATGGTGGGGGCATAGAATCCCAATATTTTATTGTGATAAATGTGATATTACAATTGCTTCAGTTAATAATAATGAAGTTTGCAAAGCTTGTGGTTGTGAAATGAGGCAAGATGAAGATGTGTTAGATACTTGGTTTAGCTCTGGGTTATGGGCTTTTAGCACTCTTGGTTGGGGAAATGAACTAGAAGCTAAAAATAGTAAAGAAAAGCTTTATAATAAAAGCGATTTAGATGATTTTTACCCTAATTCGTTATTAATTACAAGTTTTGATATTTTGTTTTTTTGGGTTGCAAGAATGCTATTTAGCTCACAAAATATATTAAAAAAACTACCGTTTAAAGATATTTATCTTCACGCTTTAGTTTGTGATGAGCTTGGTAAAAAAATGAGTAAATCAAAGGGTAATGTAATAAATCCCATTGATTTAATAGAGGATTATAGTAGTGATATTTTACGCTTTAGTTTAGCTTATTACTGCATTCAAGGAAGGGATATTAAGATTGGTAAATCTAGCTTAGAAATAGGTAATGCACTATCTTTGAAGGTGCAAAATGCACTAAACTTTTTATTACTTTATAAAAAGCAACAAAATGGTGAGTTTATAAAAGACCTTGAAAGTATCAAAACTAAGCTAGGTAAATATATATTTGAGAGATTCAATATTTGTGTAAAAGATGTTATCTTTAATTTAGAAAATTATAGATTTAATGATGCAGCAGGAGCAATTTACAAGTTTTTATTAAATGATTTTTGTGACTGGGGGATTGAGTTTGTAAAAACACAAAAAGATGCTGTTTTTGAACTTGGATTTATATTTAAAGAAGCAATGAAATTACTTCATCCATTTATGCCATTTTTAAGTGAATTTGCATTTCAAAGTATAAATGGAAATACACTAGAAAATTCATCATCTATAATGCTTGAGAGATTCCCAAAATATAAAGAAAATATTAATTCTAATGAAGATTTTGAGATGTTAAAAGATGTGATTACTTCTATTAGAAGAGCTAAAATCCCTCTTAACTTAGGGAATAAAAATATAGATATATGCTATGTAAGGTTAAGTAAGAATATAGATATAAATCTAATAACTTTTATTTCAAAGAGTGCAAAAGTAACTAATGTAGAAATAGTAGATTCTAAGATTGATGATTGTATTATTGATATTGGTGAATTTTGTGAAGTCTATATTCCAACAAATAATATTAATAAAGATGAATTGAAAGCAAAATTACAAAAGAAAAAAGAAAAAATTAATGTCGAAATAAATAAGCTAGAATCTATGTTAAGTAATGATAATTTTCTTAAAAATGCACCAAAAGAATTAATAGAATCTAATTCTATTGCATTAAATGAAGCAAAAATAAAGCTAGAAAAATTAAATTTAGAACTACAATTACTTAAGTGAGGCTAAAATGAAAGATATATCTATAAGTATTATAGTTCCTTGCTTTAATGAAAGCAATAATATTAAAAATTTTTATGATACTATGATAGGTTATGGGGGGGGGCAGCTAGAAAATATTTCACAAAATAGTATAAAAAATTTTGATTATGAAATAATATTTGTAGATGATGGAAGCACAGATTCTAGTATAGAAGAAATTAAAAAAATCAAAGCATTAGACAAAAATATACGACTTATAAAACTATCTCGTAATTTTGGAAAAGAAGCAGCAATGCTAGCGGGATTAAAAAATTCTAATAAGGAATTAATTACTATAATGGATTGTGATTTGCAAGACCCACCATCATTGCTTTATGAGATGATTGATATATATGTAAAAAATGATGGCAAATTAAAAATGATTATTGCAAAGCGTAAAAATCGAATAGGAGAGTCTAAATTTAGGGTATATTTTTCAGAGCTATTTTATAAAATAAATAATTTAATTTCCAATGTTAAGCTTATTTCTGGAGTACGTGATTTTAGACTCATGGATCGTGAGGTATTAGAATCTATTATGCAGGTTAATGAGTACCATAGATTTTCAAAGGGTATATTTGAATTTATAGGGTATGAAAAAAAGTATTTAGAATATGAGTATATAGATAGGAATGAAGGAGAAAGTAAATGGAGTTTTTTAAAGCTATTATCTTATGGAATAGGAGGAATTATTAGCTTTTCTATAACGCCTCTTAGAATTATCACATTTATTGGAATCTTAATATTTCTATTTGCCTCAATATATGGGTCTTATATGCTTATATCAACATTAATGTTTGGAAATCCTGTGAAAGGATATACTAGCTTAATTGTTCTAATATCATTTTTTGGTGGATTGCAGATAATAATGATTGGAATAATTGGAGAATACATCGGCAAAATCTATGAGCAAAGCAAAAATAGACCCCATTATTTTATAGAATACCAAGATTAAATCTAAACCTAATTTAAAATAAATGGAGTATCTTGATATACATAGAAATTAAGCCAATTACTAAAAATCACACTAGCAGATGAACGCCACAAAAATGTTGGCTCATCTAAAGAATTAAAATAATTCTTTGGAGGCTTTATATCAAACTCTAATAAATCTCTTTTATACTCATCATATAATGTAAATTTATCATATTCTGGATGTCCTAAAATAAACACATCTTTAGTATCTCTAAGCACACTAGCACCACTTTCATCTCCACTAAGCAATACTTTTAAATTAGAAAGATTGCTTTCATCTATACCAGAATGCCTAGAATGTGGTATTTTTACTACATCATCAAGCCCACAGAGTAATAAATCATTATTTATAATATTATGTTCAAATACACCAAATAGCTTTTCTTTAAAAATAATTTTTTTAATATTATGAAAATAAAAAAGCCCTGCCATAGCCCCCCAGCATATATAAAGCGAACTTGTACAATGCTTTTTTAAATAATCCATAATTTCTACTAATTCCCTCCAATAAGTAACCTCTTCAAACTCTAAGTGCTCAATAGGAGCACCTGTAATAATTGCTCCATCAAAATTCCTATTTTTAATATAATCAAAACTCCTATAAAATCTATCTAAATGACTTTTTGGAGTATTTTTGCCTACATAACTTGATGTTGAAAGCAAAGTAATATTAACCTGTAAAGGAGAATTTGCAAGTAGAGATAAAATCTGATTTTCTGTTTGAATTTTTTTTGGCATTAGATTTATAATTAAAATCTCTAATGCTCTTATATCTTGATGTTTTGCTCTATTTTTCTCCATAATAAAAGTATTTTGCTTTAATAATTTATAGGCAGGAATATCTTTTGGAATAATAAGTGGCATAAGACCTCCTTTAGTTTTTTAAGAAATTAGTCCAAAAATCTACAAAAATATATTGTGATAAGATAAAACCTAGTGGTAAATTAATAGCCACACCAATGCTAAATGCTAAAAATGGTTTATATCCTACCTGAATAATTTTTCTAAATTGTGTAGATAACCCAATACATAAAAATGTCCAAGTAAAGACCCAATTACGCAATTCTTTTATTAAACCCAAACCTTCTTTTTGAAATGTTTTATGATTATGCTCTCCAATGTAGGACATAAAAATTGTAATGATTAATGAAGCAATCACAAAACCTAAAATAAACTTTGGAAATCTTTCCCAAATATCTTTTTTGCAAACTTTTACTCCACTATCTTTATGCCACACAGCAATGGATAAAAATGCTACTAGCACTGCCCAAATTCCTACAAACATATCACGACCAATAACTTTTATTAATGTAAAAGCTGATGTGGCTCTATCATCTCCTAGGGATTGTGCAGCTGCCATACCTGCTGCATCAGCAAATTCTGAAGTGCCTATCCAAGCTCCAGCTACACCCATATCAAGACCTAAATATCTACATAGTAGTGGCAGAACAAATACCATTATCACTGCCCAAACTACTACTATGCTAATTACAACTGAAACATGCTCTTTTTTTGCTTTACAAGCATTACCAATAACAATTGCAGCACTTACACCACATATTGAACCTCCAGCACCTAAGGTTGCACCAAAGCTTGGGTCAAGTTTAAAAACTTTTGTTGCGATAAAAAATATACTAAAAAAAGTAATAATTGTAATAATACAAGCTTGAATAATAGCTACTCCTCCAGCATTTAAAAGAAGTGTTATAGGAAGAGTTGCACCCATTAAAACAATTCCTATTTTTACATAAAACTCTGTCAAAAGAGAATCTTCAAACCATTTTGGCAATCTAAAGAAATTACTTAGAATTAAACCTATAATTAATGCAATAAGCGGAGATTCTAATTGATATTGCTTTGAGATAGTATTAGAACTTATCATTCCAACAAATAATGAGAGTATAAATAAAATGCTAAAACCAAGTAAAAATAGTTTTATATCTTGCTTCAAAAAATATACAACTACACAAAACCACACACTAAAAAATACATATAGTGCAATAAAATGAGTGCCATAATCCTTTGGCAAACTTTTATTGAAATTTAGACCACTCCAGCTTTGAAACTTCACTCTTAAAATTTCGTAAATTCCTATATTGCCTATATTCCAAAATATAGCAATAGTTATTACTAAAAATAATCCAATAATAATTGCCCAACTATCTTGTTTGTTATACCATTTTTCTATTTCCATTTTTAATCCTAATATTTTTTTATTTATTAAATAATAATTTTTGTTCCGTTATATGGCATTTGTTTTGCATAATCTATGACTTTACCCAAAATTAAAATTGCAGGTTTATCGCAAATTTTAGCAAGCTCTTCAATATCTGAAAGCTTACCAATAACAATTTTTTGATTTATAGAATCTACTTTAGATATAAAAGCTGCGGGTAAAGTCATATCAACTCCTAATTTATTTGCATCTCTATAAATTTCTTTTGCAAAACTATATGCCATCAT
Organism: Helicobacter sp. MIT 14-3879; assembly: GCF_003364125.1. NCBI lineage: Bacteria > Pseudomonadati > Campylobacterota > Epsilonproteobacteria > Campylobacterales > Helicobacteraceae > Helicobacter > Helicobacter sp. MIT 14-3879. The sequence continues at coordinate 127,279 of NZ_NXLP01000003.1, read as the reverse complement.
TACAATAAGCGTATAGGGAGAATCTTTTAGCCAAAGTAGCCATTCACTATGAAATATACTCTCACGTAAATGCGCTGATACAATCAATACTCCAGAACTTAATCCTCTAATTGTTGGAATAATTCCGCTATTAAGTGCTCCTGCTAAACTAGAGCTTATACCGCTTATCATTTCTACATTTACATTATGTGCTTGTAAGAAACTTGCTTCTTCCCACACTCTACCAAAAACACAAGGATCACCACCCTTAAGCCTACCTACACATTTACCATCTTTAGTATATTTCAACATTAATTCATTAATTTGTTCTTGCTTAAAGCTTTGCTTACCTTTTTGTTTCCCTACACTTATACATTCAACTCCAGCACTCTCTAAAAACTCCCAAATTTCTTTTCCTACAAGATTATCAATTAATGCTACATCAATAATTTCTAAAACTTCTAGCGCCTTTAGTGTAAGAGATGTAAAGTCATTTGGACCACAACCAATTATGAATACTTTTCCTAGATTTTCTAAGCACTGCTTTTTTATTGACATTTTCTCTTCATTGCTAAAATAATTCTTTCTTTTAAGCTTTAGATTCTGCGAAAATTTACTAATAGTTTTTGGAATTAACCTTTGTATCTTATCACGAATGCTTTGAGCAAGAATTGGACTTGCACCATTAGAGCTAACCATAATGCTAACATTATCATAACGAGCAATAGCACCAAAATAAAAATCACATAAATTAGGCTTATCTACAACATTTAGTAAATATCCTAACTTCTTGCGATTATTCCATAAAAAAGTGCCTAACTTCTCATCACCGCTTGCATCAATAATTAAATCAAATTCACTAAAAAAATAAAGATCTGTATTAGTGTTAATATGCTTCATACAAAGAGGGATATTTTCAAATTCTTTAGCTCTTATCTCTCTAGCTACGATATTTACTTCCCATCTAGAATCTAGCAATACTTTATATTTTTGATAAGCAATTTTTCCAGCACCAATTAATAAAACTTTTTTTGGTGTTAGAGCAATCGGAAGAGAAAAGCTATTCATAATTTTGCAACCCTATAAGAATAATCACTAGAATTCATTTTATTTCCCTACTTATTACGAGATAGATTATTTTCTTCACCAATTCCACGCTCTTTCATAGACACACCAAAAAGTTTATCACTTGTATAATCATAATAAGGTCTTTTGTCTTGTTCAAAATCTGGAATTTCTTTATACTCTTTAGCAATGGCAATAATTTTTTCTTCACCATCTGCATCTATCCAGTCTTCAAATCGTGGATAAATATTTTTTACTTCTAAATAGGTTTTTAAAACTGCATATACAAATTCAGGAAGCCTAAATGCTGAAATATCTGCGATTTTTTTAGCAAATCTTGTTTTACCCTCACCAATAACTGCTCCAACAACAATATTGTATGCAGGATAGGAATAATCTCCCTGTTTTTTTGCTTTACCAAAGAAGCCTAAATTTGCTGTTGCGTGGTTACCACAGGAATTTGGACAACCTGACATTTGAATTCTAAATCCTTGCAAGCTATCTAAATCAATATTTTTTTGCAATAAATACTCTTCAATAGCTAGAACTGCTCCACGAGGACGTGCTATACCAAGCTGACAAGTAGCCGCACCAGTGCAAGCCACCATATCACCAATAATTGTTGGTTTAAGGCTTTGAGGAGAAAGCTCTAATATTAAAGAATATAATTCAAGAGCCTTTTTAGGTGTTAGATGTCTTAAATATAAATTTTGATTAGAAGCAAAACAAATACTTCCACTTGGTGTATCCTCTAAATGTATGGCTAGTTTCTCTGCCAATTCACAAGGAATATCTCCAAGCTTTAAAGGCACTTTTAGGTAAAAATATCCTTTTTGTTTTTGGGGGTTTGCAAATCTATCCCACCAAAGCTTATGAGAATCATTCATTGTAGGTAATTCTAAATCATTTAAAATAGGTAATTCTAATGTGCTAGATTCTACATTAATCTCCCAATCAATGCTATTGCGAAGAATTCTAATTTCTTCTAGTATTAAACGTGTAAGCTCTTCTTCTCCAAGCTTTTCTGCTACAAATCGTAATCTTGCTTGGGATTTTTTCTCTCTATCTCCATAACGATTAAAAATCTGCTTAACAGCCTCTGCTACTAAAAATGCCTCATTATCAGGGATAAAATCAAAAAGCTTATATCCAAGCCTACTTTTTGCACCCATACCACCAGCTACATAAACTATAAAACCTTTTTTAGAATCTTTAATTCTAGCAATAAATCCTACATCAGTAATACTAGCCATTGCTCTATCGGCTCCAGAGCTAGAAAATGCAATTTTGTATTTTTTTGGTAGATTAAAAGAATCCTTCAATTCAAGCATTTTAGTAGTGAGAGCATTTGCATATGGTTGAACATCAAATACATCATCCTGTGCGACACCAGAAAGTGGGTCACTAGCAATATTTCTAACAGTTCCACCACCGCTACCTCGTCCCGTAATACCAATACTATGCATAGATTCTATAATCTCACATAAATCTTCTAATTTTGCATAATGAAGCTGAATTCCTCCACGAGTAGTAATATGTAATTTTAAATTAGCATATTTTTTAGCAAATTTACTTAATCCTAATAGTTGCTTTGGTGAAATTTGCCCACCATTTGTTTTGACACGTATCATATAGGTATTTCTTTCACGTTGCTCATAAATACCATAAGGCACACGTATTGCCTTAAAGGTGGCTTCATCTATTTCTTTATTTATAAATTTTTTATAGCTTTCTTTAAAAGAGATAAAATCATCTTTTAATACAGAATCTGGTATTTTGTAATTACTCATTGTCTTGTCCTTAAGTTTATATTAGTTATTTTTGTAAAAAGTAAATTCTTAAATAAAAATACTTAAAAAATTTTATCACATAAATAACGATTACAACCAACTATTACTTTTTAATTTAATATGCTAAACCTTTTGCTAAGCTAAAAATGATTTTTACTCTAACTCAAACCATACAATTTTAGCAATAAGGCAGCTAAGAACTTTTATTTTTCTAAAGCCTGTTTTAAATCATTAATCAAGTCATCCACATTTTCTAACCCAATACTCAATCTAACTGTATTTGGCGTAATTCCTGCAGATTCTAACTCTTCCTTGTTTAGCTGTGAGTGAGTAGTAGAAGCTGGATGTATTACTAGAGATTTTGTATCTCCGATATTTGCAACTATTGCAAAAATCTCCAATGTATTACATATTTTTTGTGCTTTTTCATAACTTTCTGCCTCAAAACTTAAAAGCCCACTAGATAATGAATTAGTATAATATTTTTGTAATAATAAATTATAAGGATTAGACTTAAGTCCGGGATAATTAACTTCTTTTGCTTTTGTATGAGATTCTAAAAATTCTGCTATTTTTTGTGCATTTTGACTATGTTTTTTAATACGCAACTCTAAAGTCTCAAGCCCTTGCAATATAATCCACGCTGCTTGTGCACTCAAAGTCGCGCCAATATTTCTTAACCATTCTGTAATTAACCTAATAGAAAAGTTTGGCAATGGTAAGGAAGAATAAACAAGCCCATGATAACTTTCATCTGGTGTATTAAATGGATTATAACGAGGATTATCTTTAATAAGCTCATTTAATCCATTTCGCTCAATTATAGCTCCACCAAGAGCACTTCCTTGTCCATTTATATATTTACTTAAACTATATACAACTATATCTACTCCATAATCAAATGGTTTATGTAGAAATGCTGTTGCGACTGTATTATCACAAATAGTAATTATTTTATGTTCTTTTGCAATTTTAGTAATTTTTTCTGTATCAGCAATAGCAATTTGAGGGTTTGATAGGCTTTCAAAAAAAATGGCTTTTGTTTTGGAATCTATGATTTTTGGTAAAGAATTTTCTATATTATCTATATCAAAAACCCTAGCCTCAATGCCAAAACGTTTAAAAGTATGTAATAAAAGTATTTGACTTCCACCATAAATTTTATTAGAAAAAACTACATTGTCTCCACTTTCTGCACAATTTAATAGTGCATAAAAAATTGCTGAACTACCACTAGCAGTAGGCACACCAAAAACTCCTCCTTCAATTGCTGCAAGTCTAGCTCCGAGCACATCAACTGTTGGGTTAGTCAATCTTGAATAAATATTTCCTAATTCTTGAAGACCAAACCTAGCTGCTGCTTGCTGAAGTGTCTCAAAACTATATGCTGTATTTTGATAGATTGGCACACTAAGAGTTCGCTGTGTATCATAAGTATAACCTGCGTGAATTGCAAGTGTATCTTGAGAAAAATTATTATGTGTTAAATTTGACATTTTGTATCCTTGTATAAAAATATTTGAAATGTTAATTTAACATAATTTTAAAAATACATATTATATTTTATTAATTTTGATAAATTTTTTTTGCTTTTATTACATTTATACACAATTACATATTGTAAAGATTATTTTAATGATTATTTAAAAAATAAAATAAATAATAAGTTTTAGCAGTTTTTGCGATAAATTTCTCGTGTATAGAGTTCTTAGAAGTCTTATTGGAAGTTATATACTAAATAGAGAGAGTATTAATCATATAGATGATAAAAAACGATTTGATATAATCAAAGCTCAAAGTAGTTCTAAAGTCTGGAATAACTTTGAAGCAATAATTGCTCAAGAAAAATCTATCTATACTAATAATAATTTAACTAGAGAAGTAGAGATTATTAATATTGCTAAATGGAAAGATGGATATTCTAGATATAGTAATTAGACTTTTAAATAATCAAGGAATGGTATTAGAGAGTGAAAAACAATATAGAGTAATTATTGTTTATAAGTTTCAAGAACAAAAAATTAATTTTGAAAATATTCCAATAAATCCAACAGGTTTTCAGGTAGATAATGAAATTATCAATAAGCGATAATGTAAATAAAATTACGATTTATTTAGTGGTATTAATAAAGGGATTGATATAACAAGCAAATTAGATGAAAAAATATTTAATCCAATGAGAATGAGGGTTATACACCAATACACTATTTTTAAGCAAAGAATTAAAAAAGAATATTAAGGTTGGATATTATAGAGCCTATCAAAATATATTGCAAAGAAGATTTTGAAGATTTAAAGCTTTTTGATGCTTTGATTTATAATACAGATAGACATTTAGGTAATTTTGAAATGATAGTAGATAATAATACTAAGATTTTGCTCCCTGAACCTATTTTTGATAATGAACTATCAATGATAAATATATTAACAGAATATAAATTAAAAGATATATCAAAAGCAATGAATAATAAAATAAGTTTCTTTGATTTTTCACTTAATGAACAATTAAGACTTTTTACAAAAGAGCGTCATATTCCAAACCTAGAAAAACTCTCTAAATTTGATTTTATCAAACATAAAGAATTTAATTTAAAAGATTCTTTTTTAGAACAAATTAATAAATATATACAAAATTAAGCTCTAAAAGCTATAAATTTAGTTAAAAATTTGCATAGAAAAAACAAATCACTAAAACAAGAATAAAAAATATAATACCAATTAAAGAAACACATAAAAACCCTATAAAGAAAATACATAAGAAAGCTTTGTAATATTTAAATTATAAATTTACTTTTAATAAAACTAAAAAACTTACAAAACCCCTCTAAAATCAACTATCTAATCTTAAGTAACAAAAAAAGTTATCTAAAGCAATAAAAATGAGAATTTCAATAATAAAGGCTAATAATTTAATATGTTTAATCTTAATAAATCTATTAAAAATTTAAATTTATTGCCTAAATTCTAGATATTAGTTAATCTTAAAAAATCTAGATTCTATTAGAAACTAATATTATTCTTTCTCTTTAAACAGAATCTATAAACAGATATAATTAAGTAAGGGGTGTAGAAAGTATTTTCTATACCCAAATTATATACCAAAAACTTCTTTTAAATATTGCTTTAATATCATTTTAACATCTACATTAAATGCTTTTTTACAAAATATTAATCATTTGCTTTAATAGACTATTTTTGTTGTATTAGAGCCATTGCATAATATATATTATTACAATTTTTTAAAAAAATTTACTTATAGTCTCTTAAAGGCTTGCATTATTCTAAAATTTAAAAAATGATATTTATAGCTTGTATTCTATCTAATAAGCTTTTTGCTTTAGGTATAGTAGAATCTATTCTATTTAAAGCAGGAGTTAAAGTTGTAATAGAAACTCTGCTTAATATTTCACTTCCATCATTGGAGCTTACTCCCCAAACTTGGTGCATAACAATAGGATTTTCATTTACTTCACCAATATAGAGCATTATATGACCTTTTAGCCAAATAATAGTTCTAAAAGGTTTCGCATATTTTTTTATAAATGCTAATTTTTCTTCATTACTACTTGGTAATGTCATATATTTGCTATAATCTGTAATTTTGCCGTGATTGACTTGTGCCTTAGAATTTCTGGGGAGCCAAATTGCAAAATTACTAAAAATATCCCTAATAAAACTAGAGCAATCTCTATTTTCATATATGCCTCCCCAGCCATAATTCTGACCACTCAAAATATCTGCTACATTTGCAATATTAATTTCATTTAAGGGTAAAGGAAATATTCTAAATTCATCTTTATTATACTTGATTGCTACCCTTAAAGCGTTGCCTTTTAGATTTCTTTTATATACAATAATCTTATCTTTATGTTTTTCAAATATCATTCCTATTCTAGCATTTTGAACAAATAAGCCATCAGAGTATAATGGAATCTTATCTTTAAAAGGGATAACAAAATTCTTTGCACTCATCATAGCTAAAGCATCTTTGTTTGAAATATATGCTATTTCATCACTTTTTACCCAACCTGAAACAAAAGAAGATTGTATTAAAACCCACTCTTTACTTAAATCCTCGTGCAAAACTATAATGGGAGTAAATGCAAATATCAATGAGTTCTGCCACCTATCAAATGGATAATCATCAATAGTAGAATATCTAGGTTTAATTGTTGGCAAGACACGAACATTGGAAGTTTTAACCATAACAGCTTTTTTTTGCATACTAGGGTAAGAATCCAATCTCATATTTTTTATAATATTATCAAAGAATGAGCCCTGAATCTTCTTTTTAGATTCATCAAAACCACTTTTAACATTTAATCCCCAAAATACATCTTCGCTTTTAGGTGGAATAAAATCTTTATTCCAAATGCTAAAATAAGCCCTTAAATATTCATCTTTTAAATTAAGCCCTACATCAAAACTTATATTATTTTCTGAAGCATACATAATAGCACTTTGAGAAAGATTGGCTTGAATATTGGGATTGTTAGAATCTATATTTTTTATTGCACATCCACAAAATATAAGTATCATTAAAAAAGATATAATATGCAAATAATTACTCCTAAATTTTTTAATGCAATTATAAGGAATTAAATATGAAATTTATAATAATTACATTGTGCGTTTTTTTATTTTTCCATATTAGTGCATATTTTAGCTTAATACGATATGTATTTATAAAACTAAAACAAAAAATAATATCTGCAATACTTATAGTTATTCATTTTATGTTAAATGTAATTTTTACATTAGTAATGCTACTTAGAGTGGATATTCCAAGATATATTTACATACCACTTTCATTTACAATTTTAATAGCACTAATATTTTTTAGTGTTGGAATTATTAATATAGTCTTATTATTTATCTTTAAAAATAAATCAAAGATAAAAATTTTAACATCTAGAATTATGTTTGTAGTGGCTTGTATGAGTATTATATTTGCAATATTTAATGCAAATAGAATCCCAAATCTAAAAAAAGATGAAATAAAACTAGCAAACCTAAAAGAAGAAATTACTATATTGGTAATTACAGATCTTCATTTATCAAAATTAATAACTCCATCAAAAGTTAAAAATACAATAAATTTAGCAAACTCTAGCAATGCTGATGTAATTGTATTAATAGGTGATATAATAGATTCTGATGAAAGGATTGTAAAGGAATTTTTACCATATTTAGCAGAACTTAAAGCGAAATATGGAGTATATTTTGTGCTTGGGAATCACGAATTTATTTTTAATGCAAACAAAAGCTTAAAGCTTATAAAAAGCCTAAAGAATATCACAACTTTAGTAAATGAAAATGTAAATATAAATAATAATATTAATCTAATTGGGGTTAGTGATTTAAGTGGAATTAAAAGAGGCTATTTGCAACCAAATATCAACAAAAGCCTACAAGGTATAAAAGAAGGTTTGCCAAATATTTTATTATCACATCAACCAAATATTATAAAAAATACACCTCCAAATATTGATTTAATACTAAGTGGGCATACCCACGGAGGACAAATATTCCCATTTAGTATTGCTGCATATTTTGCAAATCCATTTTTATATGGATTAAAAACAATAAATAATATTCAGCTCTACATCTCGCAAGGAGCACATTTAGCGGTAACATATGGAAGGCTTGGAACCAGAGCAGAAATAAATCTTTTAACTCTAAAAAATAATATATAATTTCAAAAAATTAAGATAAGGAACAAAAGGTGAGAAAAATATGTATATACATTGCATTATTTAGTGGAATCTTACTAGCAAATGAAATTACAATTTCAAAATCTTTTATAAAAATAGGAAGCATAAAGCCTAATTTTATATTTACAACAATCAACATTCAAAGCTCTTCAAAATTAAGAAATATAGGGGAGCTTAACTCAAAAAATAGATGGAGTATAACAAGCACACTAAATAATATAATACAAGAAGCTAAAAAAAGCCATATTTGCAAAGGTGGAAGTTACTCTATAAACCCTATAATTAATTATAAAAATGATACAAGAAATACAATAGGACAAGATGTTGATTTTTCACTAAATTGCAAATTCAATGAAAGTAAAGATTTAAATGCTTACAATAACTTACTTAAAAATATAAATAAAATTATCTCTAACAATAATCTTTTAGCATTACCTCAACCACAATTAACATACAATATAACACAAGAAGAAATTATTGCAAAAAAAGAAGAATTGTTTAGTGAATTTTTAAATGATATTGATGATATAACAAATAGATATTCTAAAAAACTAAATAAGATATGTGAAGTAAAGAAGATAAACAATCAAGATGAGTCTATTCCTCCGATATTAAGGCTTACTTCAAGCAAAAGTGCGATAAATCCAAATATAGAAATGGATTCAACACATACAAAAGCCCCAATAGCTGATGATACATCAATCTCTATAAATGTTAATTTAGAATTAGTTTGTAAATAAATTAAAGCTATATTTCAATATGTAACTTTAGAAAGAAAGCTAAGAATTTTAAGTATATTTTAAAAACTTTTATTTTAAAATCCAAGTTCTAATTTTTAGCTTAAAATTACTATTAAATTTTGGCTCGATAGCTCAGTTGGTAGAGCAGAGGACTGAAAATCCTCGTGTCGGCAGTTCGATTCTGCCTCGAGCCACCATAAATTAAAAAGTTTTTTAAGTTAATACTTTTGTTCGAGTTGTCCAAACAGGCTTATGAACTCTTTAGAAAACTTACTATTTATTGTAAGTTTTTAATTAATGATTTTTGGTTAAAACGAAATTTCCTTTATATCTCCCACTTTAAAAAACTCCTCATAAATAACATTTATGAGGAGAATTCTATTTTCCCTTAAATCCTTATTCTCAACATTTATCATAATATCATCAAAAAATGCTTCTAATATATCCTTAAATCCTAATAATTCCTTAATTATACTACTTGGAGATGTTAAATTCTGTTTTCTAAAACAATCTATTCTATTGTAAAGCTCTATTTCTCTATTTTCTATTAATAATGAAGTATCAATATCTTTTTTTGTAGTATCTGTTAATATATTTGCAACACGTTTAAATAACATTTTATAATCATTTTTATTAGGACTAATTACTATCAACTCTAAAGCTTTAATTTGCTCTAATAATTTTAAAATATCATTTTGTTTTGATTTAATAGCTGCATTGATTATTGATTGATTGACATTTAAAATACCCTCTAAACGTTCATAAAAGAAATTTTTAACTCTATATATCTCTATCTTCTTATAGAATGGTTTTAATGAATCTAAAATCTCTTCTAAATTAAACTCTAATTTAAAGTATTCTATAATCTTTATTATCCCACCAGCTGCTCTACGCAACGCAAATGGGTCTTTAGAACCACTTGGTATTTTATTAAGTGCAAAAAGAATCAATATAGAATCTAGCTTGTTTGCTATGCTAACAATAGCACCCTCAATACTACTTGGAATATTTGTATCTTCTGTTAATGGAAGATATTGCTCTTTTAATGCTTGCTTTAATCTATCATTATCTGTATAATATGAACCCATAATTCCTTGCAATTCACCAAATTCATTTACCATTTCACTAAGCAAATCATTTTTTGATATTTCTATAGAATCTTGAATATTTTTTGCTACGCTTTCATTAATTTTATTATTTAAAATAATAATTTTAGCAATCTCCTTCTCTCTGCCAACCTTATCATACAAACTGCCAGAATCTTGTATAAACTCAATATTTTTTAATCTTAAATCACATTTATCTTTAACAAAACTTTTTAAATCATTATAATAAAAGAATAAAGCATCTTCTAGCCTTGCACTAAGCACTCTAATATTTCCATTTAATATTAAATCACTAGTAGAAATAGTGTTGCAAACTACAATAAATCCATTATTTAATAATCCATCATTTGTATATGTAGCAAAATATTTTTGATTAATCTTCATAGAGGTTATGATAACTTCTTTAGGAAGCTCTAAAAATTTCTTATCAAACTCCCCAAATAAAACATTTGGATTTTCGGTAATTGCAATAATTTCATCAAGAAGCTCTCTATCAAGCTCAACTTTAATATTAAACTTAGATTCTACTTCTTTAATTTGATTTATAATTATCTCATATCTCTCATATTGAGAATAAATCACAAAGTTATCCCTTAAAAATGTAAAATAATCTTTAATATTATTTATTTCTTTATTACTACAAATCCTATGCGGAACAATTTTATTTACTTGATTAAATTGATATTTCTTTTCTAAATCTTTAGTTTTTATAAATTTATCATCCATTAAAATAAAAATATTTCTAATTGGTCTTATAAAACTAGCCTCTATACTACCCCATTGCATAGATTTACCAAAACTTAAACTATCAAGAAATTCTAAAATTATATTTTCAATTAAATCTTTACTATCCCTACCCTCTTGTTTATAAGAGTAAAATAAAAATTCTTTATTATCTTTTGCTTTTATTTGTAACTTGTCTTGTGAAATATTTAATCTCTTTAAGAATCCTTTTGTAGCAGATGTTGGCTCATTATTTTGATATGCAATGCTAAGAGGTGGTCCAAAAAATTCCTTAATTTCATCACTCTGTTTTAAAGGAAAATTTTTAGAATGAAATATAAGCCTCCTTGGTGTATAGAAAAAATCTACATTACAATCAATATTGTAAGCTCGTAAGACTTTTTTAAACTTTTCTAAAACATTGCTAATTTCTTTTTTAATTGCACTAAAAGGGAGTTCTTCAGTAAATATCTCTATTAATAATGGCGATATATTCAAGCTAAGTTTCCTTAAAATAATAAATTTAACATTTTATTTATTAAAAATGAAGTAAAATTTTATCAAAAAACAAGGGTTTATATGAGATTCTTTTTATCATTTTTTATGTTTTTATTTTCATTAAATGCTAATCCAACTAACAAATGTGTTAGCATAAATGAATTTTCAAATAACCAAAAAGAAATTATTGCCTATGCTTACAATTATGGCAAAAAATATAATCTAGGTTATACTCTAGCAGCTATTGCATGGCATGAATCTTGTGCTGGAGAATATAGAATGAATTTTGCAGACCCTAGTGCTGGACTCTATCATGCATTAATTCCTGGAGTTATTAAAAGATATCAAATGCTAAAAGATAATGGATTTAACAGAAATGTTATTGGCGAACTTTTAATAAGAGATGATGAATTTGCATCAAAAGTAGCTATCGATGAGTTATTATATTGGGATAATGTTAGAAATGGTAATTGGAAAGAAATCATTAAATCTTACAATAAAGGTTTTAGCTGGGAAAAGGATTATAAGCTTAATATGCTTGCAGAAAACTATTACAAAAATATTAAAGAAAAAAAAGAAATTTTAGAAAACTATATCCCAAAACATTTAAGTAATTTTAAACTAAAAAAAAGACAACCTATGCTATCTGAATATTCTAATCTTAAAAATATTGATGAAAAACAAAGCACTAAAATACAAATTGCTCAAAAAATTAGACGAATAGAAATAGCAAAATTAAATAGTGATGACAAACTTGCCATCAAAGAAGCAAAAGATGCAAAAAAAGCCATAATCAGCGTTTATAAAACACAAAATGGAAATATGATACATCAAGAAACAATTTCAATTAAACCAATTTATATAGAACAAAGATGACAGAAATAGCTATTAATGGCTTTGGTCGTATTGGCAGAGCGTTATTCCGCATTGCAAATAAGCATAATGATATATCTATAAAATATATTAATGATATAAAAAGCTTTGATAAATTAAGCTATCTATTAAAAAATGATAGCGTTTTTGGCAAATTTGAGGGTGAAGTAAATCTTTATGACAATAAACTAATTGTAGATAATAAAGAAATATTAATTAACCAAACTATAAAAGATGTTGATATTGTTGTTGAGTGCAGTGGAACAAAACTAGATTCTAAAGAGTTGCAATCATATATTAATAATGGAGCTAAGAAAGTAATTTTGGGAGCTCCACCAAAAGATAATATGCCAATTTTTGTATTTGGTGTTAATGAAGAGCAGTATAATAATGAAAAAATTATTTCAAGTGCTTCTTGCTCATCAAATGCTATTGCTCCTTTAATCAAAGCCCTAAGTGATAAATTTAAGATTCTAGGTGGAAATATAACTACAATTCATCCATTTAATAGCGACCAAGTATTATTAGATAACCCGCATGAACAAAATTATCGCCTAAGCAGAAATGCTACACAAAATATCATACCAACTAGCAGTTCCATTGGCAATATGCTTTATAAATTATTTGGGAAAAAAATAGGCATTTTTTATGGGGATTCTATTAGGATTCCAACCTCTATTGTCTCATTTAGTAATATTGATATATTATTTGAAAACGAAATTAAAAAAGAAGATATTTTAGAGCTTAATTTAAATAAAAACATCTTTGGATTTGATAATGATATGTTAGTATCTAGTGATTTTATAGGAGATAGCAGAAGTGCTATAATACCAACAGACCTAATTAAAATTAACGATAATTTATGTCGTATTAGCTTATGGTTTGATAACGAAAGTGGATATGCAAATAGATTAATAGATACGATAAGATTAATTTCAACAAAAAATTAATTACATTTAAAAACATAACTAAATAATTACAATATAAAATATCTTAAAAAATTTAATTTTTAAGAGTTATTTTTAATTTTATTCTTTCTAAACTTCATAAAAAAATAACCTATTTTTTGAAAGATTCCTAGCTCCTTCTTACTATACTTTAAAAGTAAGTTCAAAATATCCTTTCTTTGAAACATTATTGCACAATTTATAGGTGTAAGACCCATACCATTATCTTCATCAGGATTTGCATTATACTTTAAAAGCAACTCTGCCATTTGATAATAACCTTTAAAACACACACCTGCAAGAGGAGTTTGGGCTCTATCATTTTTCTTATCCACTTCTGCTCCTCTTTCTAATAACATTTGTGCTACTTCTAAACTATTATGATAACTAGCAAGCATTAGCAATGTATCACCTTTATGATTTGCTAGATCAACACTCATACCCGCATTTAACATTATCTCTAAAGATTCCTTATCATTATTTCTAGCAAAGTCAAATGCCTGTGCTACAAAATCTTCAAATTCTTTATTATTATCTTTTTCCATCATTTATTCTTTCATAATATATATTTTTTAACAATGCTATTTATAATAAATTAGCTTAATTTTTGCTATTATGCGATATATTTTACTTTGGAGGATTGTATGTCAAAACAAATTGTAATTAGACCCGAAGATTGTAATGATAGCAATGAAGTATATAAAGAAAGAGGTAAAAGCAAGGTATTTAAAAGAAAATTCTATGAAGATGAAATGTATAAATTAGAAATTGAGCTTTTAAAACTGCAAAAATGGGTAATTGATAACAACAAAAGAGTTTTAATTATTATGGAAGGTCGTGATGGAGCTGGTAAAGGTGGAACAATAAAAGCTTTAACAAATAGATTAAATCCTCGCGGTTTTAGAATTGTAGCTCTACCAAAACCAACTGAAATTGAAAAATTTGACTGGTATTTTTTACGATATATAATAAAACTTCCAAAACCTGGTGAAATAGTGCTTTTTGATAGAAGTTGGTATAATCGTGCTGGTGTTGAAAGGGTTATGGGATTCTGCTCACAGAGTGAATATAAAGAATTTATTATGCAAGTTTCAAATCTAGAGCATATGCTTATATCAAGTGGTTTAATTTTATTTAAATACTTTCTTGATGTTTCAAGAGGCGAACAAAAAAGGAGAATTGAGCGAAGAAAAACAGACCCTCTTAGAATGTGGAAATTAAGCCCAATAGATAATAAATCTTTAAATTTATGGGATGAATATACAGAGGCATTTCAAAAAATGTTCTCACGCACACACGCAGCAGATGCACCTTGGATTTTAGTTAATTCTACTGATAAAAAAAGAGCTAGAATAAACCTTGCAAGAGACTTGCTCTCAAAAGTAGATTATGATGGCAAAGACCAAACTAAAGTTTGCTTATTGGCTGACCCTACTATTGTAACTCAATACTCTCAAGCTTCATTTTTCTCTAAAAAAGATGATAACAAAAAACCAAAAGAAAAGAAAAAATAAGTTAGACTTAGAATCTTTTAAAGATTCTAAGTCTAAACAATCTAACTATAAGTGCTAGAAATAATACACTAAAAATAATCAAACAAGTTTCTGGCATACTTAATATTTGATACTTTGGAATTAAATACCAACCATTTGAATAAATATTTATAAAAAATTCTTGTATAGAATCTAATGATATATTTTGCGGGATTATGGGATTATCATATCCACAATCTCCACTTACTTTAAAAAGATTATATTTATCTAATGCTATATTAAAAGGAAATTTAGGCTCTAGCAAGCAGCCTTGTAAACCAAATATATCATCAATTGATTGGCTATGCAGGGCTTTGTAGATTCTTCTTAAATAAAAACTATCTAAAATTCCTTGAATAACTCCATAAAATACAACTACATACGAAATTACTCTAAAAAATACACTTTTTATTAACGCTAAAATAGAGCCAATAATAATTATACAAAAATCAAATCTAATATAAACACATTGCTCACAGGGTTGCATAAATAAATATTTTTGAAAAAATAAATGTGATATTAAGATCAAAGATACACATAAAATAATTATACTAATCCAAAAAATATTTATTTTTAAAAATCTCAAAATTACACTACTCTTTAGCATTTAATTCATTGATTATATTTATTAAACTTTGAATATTTCTAATTTGTTTTAGAATAATTAAATACTTCCCATTAACTACAAATGCTGGAATCCCTTGTATTTTAGCTATATCATAAGCATTCTTCCAAAGAATTAGTAAATCTTTTACATCATTATTATCTTTTAGTCTTTCAAATTCACTTTTATTAATGCCTACTAACTCTAATCCAAAATTTAAAAAAGATTCTTTATTATTCCAATGTTGTTTTTTGATATGATATGCTTCATAATATGCTTTTTTAACCATATCAAAATTAGATTCTCTTAAACGTTTATCTCTAACTATAAGCACTGCAAATAATTCACTAGCTTCATTGCCAAACTCACCTCTTTGACTTAAGTGATATTCTTCAAAGCTCATATTTTTAGGCAAACTATCAACTAAATCTTTGGTAATACTATCAAATTTAAAACAAAATGGACAATCATAACTAAATATTTTAATCAAAGAATGCTCCGCATTTGGCATTGGATTTGAAAGCTTAATATAGTCCTTTCCTTCAATTATTTCACCAAATAACGATGTAACAAAAAATAATAAAAATAAAATCTTCAAAAATAATCCTTAAAGTTAAGGTAATATTAAAGCAGTAGTTTAGCGGATAAATATTAAAGAAATATTAATGGTGGACCTTGCAGGACTCGAACCTGCGACCTATCGGTTATGAGCCGATAGCTCTAACCAGCTGAGCTAAAGGTCCATTTAAAAGATGCAATTATACCCTAAAGTGATATTTAAAAGCAAGTAAATTTTGCACTATGGCAAACAAAATACCAAATGTCAAAAAACTACTTCCACCATAGCTAAAAAATGGCAAAGGAATGCCAACAACAGGGGCTAATTTCATAACCATTAAAATATTGATACTAAAATGTATAAATACTAAAAACCCTATAGATGCACTTACTACCTGCAAGATTCTATCTTTTTTATGCCGGAAACTAATTGAAAATAAATGAAGGATTAATAAACCATATAAGATAATTAATAGCATTCCACCTAAAAATCCGTGTCTCTCTGTAAAATATGCAAAAATAAAATCACTCTCTGGGACAGGAAGAAATTTTAGCTGTGCTTGAGTGGCATTCTCAATATCTTTACCGACAAAACCTCCACTGCCTATTGCAATCATTGATTGTTTTACTTGATATTTTACATCAGAGCTTATAAAAGATTCTATCCTTTGAAGTTGATAATCTTGTAAGCCTATATATAAAATTGGTAGTGATACGATAAATATTACTAAACTTGCAATTATTATTTTTTTATAAATACCAACTAAAAATAACACTCCATAACCTACTATAAAAATAAGAACTGAAGTCCCTAAATCTGGTTGAATCTTAACTAGTATAACAGGTATTAATATAAAAAATAAATGTTTTAAAAAATTCTTTAAATTATAGCCTTCTTTTGGTGGTGGATTATTATTAATATTATAAGCTAACATTAAAATCAATGATAGTTTTACAAACTCACTTGGCTGTAATGACATACCAATAAATGGAATTTCAAGCCACCTCTGTGCCCCGAATTTCTTTACACCAAAAGTCTCAACAGATAATAAAAGCAAAATTGAACCCCAATAAAAAAATGGAACAAACCAAAATAGTTGTCTAATAGGTAAAATAAAAACTATAAAACTAATAACAAGTGTAAAAGCAATATAAAATAACTGTCTAATAGTAAGAGATAAATCAACTTCATAAATTAATTGCAAAGATAATAGCACAATAGGAATAGTGGTAAAAACAATCATATAATCAAAGTGGGTAAATACTTTTCTATCAATATTAAACAACTTGATACCTACCTTTAGCTAGAATTACAGAATTATACAAGATTTTATTTAAAGAATATAAAATGATATTAATTCAAAAAAATGAAGAAAAAATTAGACTTGATATTTTTTTAAGTCAAAAATTGCAAATCTCTAGAAGTCAAATATTAAATCTAGTTAAAAAAAACTTAATAAAAATCAATGGTAGTTTTATAAAAAAAAGTGGAGTTATTATTAAAGCAGGAGATATAATAGAAATACAAAAGATAGAATCTGATGATAATTTTATAAAAAAGAGCAATATTTTTATAGAAAAAATTTATGAAGATAGTGAAATATTAGTAATAAATAAGCCTCCATTTTTAGCTACACACGGAGCCAATAGTCTCAAAGAAGAAAGCTTGGTTGATTGGCTAAAGGCAAATTCAATTCAACTCTCAAATATAAGTGGAGAGAAAAAAGAAGGCATAGTCCATCGCCTAGATAAACAAACAAGTGGAGCTTTGGTGGTAGCTAAAAACAATATTTCTCATAACTTCTTAAGCAAACAATTAATGGAAAAAATTATGGGGAGATTTTATATTGCAATCATTGACTTGCCATTAAAAAATGATATTGAGATTGAATGCTATTTAGCAAGAAATCCAACTAATCGTCTAAAAATTTCTAAAACAAATAAAATAGATTCTGCTAGATATTCTAAGAGCAATTTTTATAAACTAGCCCTATCAAAAGATATGAAAAAAGAATTGATACTAGCAAAGTTATCTACTGGGAGAACTCATCAAATAAGGGCTCATCTTGAAAGTATCAATCGCCATATTATAGGAGATAAACTCTATGGTTATAGTGGAGAATCCTATCGCATTATGCTACACTCCTATCTTTTATACTTAGAGCATCCAAAAAATGGTAAAATGTCATTTAAAGCTAATATTTTTGAGGATATGAGAAATTATTTTATAAATTATTTTGATATGGAGCAAATAAATGAAATTTTGGATAATCTCAGTAATAATCTTATTCATTAGTGGCTGTGGTAGTAGTATTTCCTCTTTAAATGGGATAAATAAAAACCTACCAAAAGTAAAAAATATTAAAGTTATACCTGATGTTGGTTCAATTGCATTTGAATGGGATATTGTTAATAATAGTGAAGTAAGTGGATTTGCAATTTACAGAGAGGGAAAAGATGGTTTTGAAGAGATTGCTCATATCAAAAACCCTCATTCAACGCATTATGTAGATGAAGGGCTAACACCTGAAACTCAATATAGATATTATTTTTATACTCTTGGATACAATCATTATTCAGAGAAAAGCGAAATAATAACTACAAAAACTTCTTTTATAGACCCAATAGAAAGTATTTATGCCTCAAATGACTATCCAAAACAAGTAAAATTATTATTTTCTCCGCACCCAAATCCATCAATTTCTCATTATCTAATACAAAAATATATTGAAGGTGAATTTAAAACGATAGGTATTGTAAATAATAGATTGTTAGTAGAATATTTTGATACTAATTTAAAAGATGGCACAAGCTATAAATATCGAATTATTGCAGTAGATTTTAATTCAAATCCATCACATCCTAGTAAAATCATTACAGCAAAGACAAAAAGTATACCAAAGATTGATATGAATATCACTGCAACAAATAACTTAATAAATAAAATTATAATTTCTTGGAATAAACAAGAGGGGATTAAGAGCTATAACATTTATCGTTCCAAAAGCCAAGATGGCAAATATACTCTAATTGATACAAGCACCAACAATGAATATACAGATATTATAAATGCTAATAATGTAAGATATTTTTATAAGATTAGTGGTGTAGATTACACAGACTTAGAAAGCAAACTAAGCCAAAGTATAAAGGGTAGCACAAAAAATATACCTAAAACACCAATTATTACAAAAGGTTATGTTGATAATAATGAAGTTAAAATTGAATGGGAAGAAAATAATGAAGCTAAGTATTTTATTATATATCGCAAAAATGGAGCATTAGGAAAACAAACTAGGTATAGAATAAAAGAAACTAATTTTACTGATAAGGATATTAAAAATGGTGCAGAATACAGCTACTATATAACAGCTATTGATGAAGCAGGGTTAGAATCTAAGCCTTCAAATGAAATAAAATTATCAATTAAATAGTTATGCCACACTTTTTTGCAAAACATCTAAATGATATTAATTATCCAATAAAAAGTCAAAATTTTAATTTTAAATTTGAAGCAAAATCGCTACTTAATCAAAATAATCATAGTTTGATATTAGCAGAATCTAGTAGTAATAATATTTTACTTTTAAAACAAAATAGGGGTGATAAAATACTGCTTAAATATAATAAGAATGTAAAAATATCTTCAAAAAATTCTATAAAACAAGCCTTAAGAGAATACGCAGAGATAACAAATGCAGATATTTTATCTCATAATCTAAACACTAGAAATATTAAGCTAGATAATAAATATTTACTTAGCGTAGATGCTCTCCTTAATACAATTAATAAAAAATCAAAAACTATAATAGAAATTGGCTTTGGCTCTGGAAGACATATACTCAACTTAGCTAAAACCTCTCCAAATACAACCTTCATAGGAATAGAGATATATCGCCCTTCAATACTTCAAGTTTTAAAACAAATAGAAATATTAAATTTACAAAATCTTTTTATAATAAATGCAGATTGTAGAAATCTTTTTGAAATTATCCCATCAAATAGCATTAACTTAATTTATATACACTTCCCTATCCCTTGGGATAAAAATAAACAAAAAAGGGTTTTTAGTAAGATATTTTTACAAAATTCACTAAGAATCCTAAAAAAAGATTCATATATAGAGCTAAAAACTGATAGTAAGGAATACTTAGCTTATGTAAGAGATATTGCAAAAGGAATAAAAATAAAGGTTTTTAAAAATGCTAAAAGTGATATTATTAGCAAATATGAAGCTAGATGGATAAAACAAAATAAAGATATTTATACAATTAACTTTTATAATACTAAAATTTCTAAAGAAATTATAAATACAAAAATATCCATACCAAATAATTTGGATGTAAAAAAAATCATAGAATCTAAAAATAAAAAAATATGCACAAAGGAATATTTTTTGCATATCAAAGGCATATATGAGTTTTATAGTGGATATATTTTATTTATTATCTTTGGAAGTTATTATGCCCCGAATTCTTTATATTTAGTAATTGAGAATGGAAATATAAAATTTATAGGCGATTTTATACAAACAAAAGCAAATATTTCTGCCTTTAATCTAATAGGAGACTTATACAAGTGAATCAACCAATAATTAACGCATTAAACTTAAATCTAGGCTATAATAAAGACCCCCTAATTATAAAAAATGCCTCATTTAAGATAGAAAAACAGGATTTTACATTTATTACAGGAGTAAGCGGAAGTGGAAAATCAACCCTTCTTCGCTCTATGTATGGAAATTTACCTATTAGAGAAGGACATTTAAATGTATGTGGATTTAATCTCTTTAATTCCTCTAAAACAAATATTGCCAAATTAAGAAGAAAAATTGGCATTGTATTTCAAGATTATAAATTAATTAAAGAATGGAATATTGAGAAAAATATAATGTTTCCTATGATTATAAGCAATTTTCCAAAGCAATCTTGCAAGAGTAGAACAGAAAAGCTTTTAACACATATTAAACTAGTGCATAAAGCTAAAAAATATCCACTAGAATTAAGCGGAGGGGAGCAACAAAGAGTAGCCCTTGCAAGAGCTCTTGCAAGCCAACCAGAAATAATATTTGCTGATGAACCAACGGGGAATCTTGATGATTATAGTTCAGATTTAATATGGAGTTTATTAAAAGGTGCAAATGAACAGCTAAAAATTACCATAGTAGTAGTAACTCACAGAATGCCAGAAAAAACAGATATGAATTTTAAACATTTATATTTAGAAGATGGGGTGGTTTATGAGATGGATTAAGCAATATTTATCATTACTAATTCCTTTAATAGCATTACTTGTTGGCATTGAAAGTATTTTGGTAGTTAATCGTGCTGTTAATAGCCACGAAGAATTAATTGGCAAAAATTACGCCATAGTAATTGTTAGCAATAGCAATATTGATATTAATAATATAAAAGAAAAAATCCCTGAAGTAAGTTCTATTATAGAAATAGATTCTAGTGCAATATTAAATGATATAAATGCACAATTTAAAGATTCTGCTTTTAATAACTTAAAGCCTTCTCTACCATTATTTTATTCATTAAAATTAAATACATTTCCAAATCATCAAAAAATAAAAAAAATTGAACAAAATTTAAAAAACATTGAAAATATTATTAGAGTAGAATCTTTTAGTAAATCTCATAGCCAAACCTATAAGATATTAGTTCTATTAAAAGGTTGCGTGCTGGTATTATCTAGCTTAATATTTATACTAAGTCTTTTATTAATGATAAAGCAAATTGAAGTATGGAGGTTTGAGCATAGTGAGAGAATGGAAATTATGACTTATTTTGGAGCTCCTTCAAAATTTAAAAATGCTCCATTATATAAATTAGCATTAATAGATTCTATTATTGCATCAATATCTGTTATACTTGCTGTAATATTCCTAGCAAATAGTCCTAAAATTACATTGATTACATCAATGTTAGGTATTGAAATATTTAACTTAAATAATTTTATTACAGATTATTTAATATTATTAGCTAGTGCTTATATTATTTCTATGCTATCAGTATTTATGGTAATTCTATTTCAAAAAGAACCATAAATGAGAACTTTAATATTACTTTTTATTTGTGCTTGTCTTTTTGCAGATACAGACCAAAATATTAAAAATAACGAAGAGAAACTTCAAAATATATCAAATAAAGCATCAGCAATTAATGTAAAACTAAAAACATTGGGAAAAAACATTAATGATAAAAATAAAAAGATTAAAGAACTAAACATTCAAATTAAAAATATAGAGACAAATATTAATATTAATCAAAAACTATCTATTGAACAAGAGCAAGTTTTTAATAACTTTACAAATAAGTATGAAGAACTGAATATAAAACTAAAATCACTTCAAAAAGAATTAATTGATGTAGTTTTAAAAGATATGACAATTATTATGATTTTAAATTCTAAAGAACCATTAAATGAAGATTCTATAATTAATGAAGAAATTTTAAAAAATATAAGCAAAAGTGCAAAAGATAGCATTCAAACAATAATAAACGAGCAAGAAATTGTTAAAAAAGACATTCAAAATGTAAAAAATAAAATAGATTCTGCTAAAAAAATTATAAATTCTCAAAAAGAGAAAAAACAAAACCTAGAGATAGTTAAAAATGAGCAAGAAAAACTAGCAGATAAATTAAATAAAGAATTAGAAGCTTATAATAATGAATTAAAAAAACTAGATAAAGAAAGAATTAGTATTCAAAATATTTTAATAGATTTAAATATACTAAAAAAACAAGAGTTGCAAAAACAAGAAAAAGACGCTTTATTTAGCAAGCGAGATTCTGCTAATCTAGCTCCACTTGATGTTCGCAAGATTGGTAGTTCTTATAGAGATGTAAGTACAACTACATATAAGGGTGTAAAAACTATTGCTCCACTAAAAGAATACAGTGTTGAAACAAAATATGGACCATATTTTGACCCTGTATATAAAATGCGTATATTCAATGAATTTATTACCTTTAGCGTTAAAAAGAAAAGTGCTGTTATGTCTGTTTTAGATGGGAAAATTGTTTTTGCAAAAGATACTCCAATGTTAAAAAAAGTAGTAGTTGTAGAGCATAAAAATGGTCTTCATACTATATATTCATATCTTGATGAAATAGGAAATATTAAAATTGGCTCAACCATCAAAAAAGGTTCAATAATTGCATATATTAATGAAAAGCTTAACTTTGAAGTTACGCAAAAAGATAAGCATATCAATCCGTTGCAATTAATAAAAGTTAAATAAAAAAGTTTTATATTTTTACCGATATTTTATAAAAATAAAAATGATAAGGTATTTACAATGAATTCTATAAACAACAACATTAATAATGCTACTCAAGCATATAGCATGGTTCAAGAGAATAATTACGATAATATTTCTAAATCTAATGTATGGACTACAAAGTTTAAAATTGAAGATATAAAATTAGAGAACTTAAGTCCAGCTCAAAAAGAAGACTTAGAACAACAATTACTAAAATTAGCTAAAGAATTAAATAAAGAAATGCAAGAAATAAATACAAATATTATGTTTGATTATGAAGATTCTATTTCATCTTTAGTGCTTACAATCAAACAAAAAGATAGTGGTGAAATAATAAGACAAATCCCAACAGATGAAGCAATGGAGTTAATGAAAAAAATGCGAGATATTATAAGCGTAATACTTGATACAAGGGGTTAATACATTATGAATCCTCTAAGCTCACTTGGCATTGGCAGTAGTGTTTTAAACTATGATGTGATTGATAAGCTAAGGAAAGCCGACGAAAATGCCCAAATAGCACCCATAGATAAAAAAATACAAGATAACATGGAAAAGCAAACTGAGCTTGTTGGTCTAAAAACTATGCTTAGCTCATTAAATGCTAATGCAAAAAAGATAGCAGATTATTCATCATACTTACAAAGAAATGCAAACTCTAGTGATGAAAGTAAGCTAAAAGTTAGTGTTGAGGCTGGTGTGCCTGTGCAAGATATTAATATTAAAATTAATGAAATTGCAAAAAATTCTGTAAATGAAATAGGGGCGAAATTTGCTTCAAGAGATGCTATTTTCTCAAAATACAATACAACATTGCAATTATTTATTAATAATAAAGAATTTAGTATTAATATTTCTAGTAATGATACATTAAATGATGTAGCACAAAAAATAATAGATAATACAGATGGATTAGTAAATGCATCAATTATGAAAACAGGAACAGGACAAAATGCCTATTCATTAATGATAAATTCTAAAGAAACAGGAGAAGCAAATAATATATATTTTGGAAATATACTAGAATCTCAAGATATACCTAGTGGTGAATTAATACTAAATGAAAATGACTTTAATTTATCACTAATTGATAGCAATGGAATAAAAAGAAGAATAAATATTCCATTGCAACAAAACGCTAAAGATTCTACCTCTAATGCTAATTTTTTGAAAGATACAATTATTGAGACATTAAGTAAGGATTTAGATTTTGCAAATCTAGTCAAAGAAGGAAAAATTAACATTTCATTAAGTGGTGATGGTAAAAGATTAATCATTAATGATAAAAGAGGTTTTGAAATAAGTATTGATGGAGAAAAGTCATCATCGCTTTTTAATAAAAGTTTTAGTGGAGAGAAAGATACTCTAACAGGATTTGGTAATGTATCTGCTGGTCTAATTTCTGGAAATATCAGCATAGGGCATCAAGATGTTAATTTAGGAGAAATTACAAGTCCTAATAATTCAAGAGAGATGAATGAAAAAGCTATAATAGAGGCAATAAGTAAAATTGATGGATATAGTGCAAGAATAAATGATAATGGATTTTTAGTAATTAATTCAAATAAAGGTGAGGTTTCAATAAAAGCAAGTGAAGAGAATAAAGAAGCATTATCAAAACTAGGAATTGAGGCTGGAGATTATAAAGATTGGGGAATCTTAGAATCTCAAATTGATATTAAAAACATTCAACAAGCCTCTAATGCAAGCTTATATTATAATGGTATTAATATTTCTCGTCCTAGTAATGTAATTGATGATATTGTAACTGGTGTTACAATAGAACTTTTAGGAGAAAGTAAAGATGATATTAATGTAAATATTGGAAGAAATAATACAGCAATCATTGATGAAATTAAATCATTTGTAGAAAACTATAACACATTAATACAAAAACTAAATGAACTTACAAGATATGATGAGGATACAAAGATAGCAGGAATCTTTAATGGAAATAGTGACATTCGGACAATTAAAAGCTCTCTCCATAGAGCTTTAGCAATAAGTAGATTTGAAAATGGAGTAAATGAGAGCATTGCAAACTATGGCTTAAGTTTCAATGACAATGGAATATTAATGCTAGATGAGAGTAAATTACAAAGTGAAATCTCTGCAAATCCAGATAAAGTTATGGATTTTTTTAGAACTAGCAAAACTACTATAAACGGAAAAGAAATGCAAAGAGATGGGATATTCACATTAGTAGAAAAAGAGTTAGATAAACTTATTGGCAATGGAGATTCTAGGCTAAAATTATTTGAAGATAATCTAAATAATGATGACAAAAGATTGAAAGAAGATAAAAAAAGAAACTTAGAATTATTAAATAGCCGATATGAAATAATGGCAAATCGTTTTGCAGCATATGATAGCCAAATAGCAAAGGTAAATAATTCATTTAATAGTTTAAATATGATGATAGAACAATCAATAGCAGATAAGAAAAAATGATATTTGGAGGAAAAATGACTAATCAAAATGCCTATAATCTTTATCAACAAACACATACAAGCGTGGAATCTCCAGCAAAATTAATAGAAATGCTTTATGAGGGGATATTACGTTTTTCATCTCTTGCAAGAAGAGGAATTGAACTAAATGATATTGAGAAAAAAATATATTATATAAATAGAACAACTGATATTTTTACAGAACTTTTAAATGTGTTAGATTATGATAATGGTGGTGAGGTAGCACATTATTTAACAGGTTTATACATGCAGCAAATAAAGTTTTTAACTCAAGCAAATATAGAAAATAATGTTGAAAAAATAGATATTGTGATTAAAGTTACAAAGGGCTTACTAGAGGCTTGGAGAGAAATTCATCAAAATATTTAAAAAAGGTTTTAATTGACTTGGCTTAATTCTCTTAAAATAGCAATTGTTAATAATAATAGACAAAAAGCACTAGATTTAATAGAAAATTTACCTAATTTTGATAATATTGATGATTTGATTTGTGCTAGGGAAATAGTTTATAAACTATTAAATGATTTGGTGCAAGAAAAAAAGACTACATCAGAGCATATATATAAATTAAAACAAATGAAGAGCTTTTTGGAGGATTAATAATTTGAACTTCCTACCTATTGACATTAATTCAAAAGATATTATCAAAACTTTCTTTAATGCTCAAAGAATTGAAGCAAGTGATATGCTATTTGGAAATTTATATATTTGGCATTTTAGTAGAGAAATAAAATATTGTGTAATTAATAATAATCTTGTGATTATGACAAAGTTTAAAAATGAACAGTATCCATTTGTATTCTATCCACTTGGATATGGTGATAGAAAAAAAACAATTACCTTATTAAAAGAGTATTTCTTAAGTAATAGTATGCCATTTTCTATGAGGTCTCTTGAAGAGTTTCAAAAAAATGAATTAATAAGTTTTTTTGGGGATAGCTTTATAATTAATGCAAATAGAGATAGATTTGATTATATCTACAAAGTAAATGATTTAATAAACTTAAGTGGAAGAAAACTGCATAACAAAAAAAATCATTTAAATCGTTTTTTTAATCTATATCCAGATTTTTCTTATGAAGCCATAGATTCCACTAATGCAAAAGAAGTAATAGAAACCTATACAAAATGGTTTAATGACAATCAAAATATCAATGATGGATTGAGAAATGAATACATTGGTATTGAAGCTAGCTTGAAAAATCTATCTCTCCTTGACATGAAGGGAGCATTAATAAGAATAGATAATAAAATTGCTGCCTTTAGTTTGGGAGAGAAGATAAATGATAATAGCGTTGTAATTCATATAGAAAAAGGAAATATTTTTTATAGTGGAATCTATCAAGCAATAAATCAACAATTTTTAGCAAATACTTGGAATAATATGGAATTTGTAAATAGAGAAGAAGATTTAGGGCTTGATGGTCTAAGAAAAGCTAAAATGACTTATCAACCGTTTAAATTTATAGAAAAATATAATGCAATTTTAAGGAGTTAATATGACAAAAGATGAATTCAAAAATTTTATAGAAAATGAAAATAAAAAGTATAAAAAACCTCTTGGCTTTGGAATTTGTAGAGTAGATTTAGGAGCAGATAATAAAGTTTTACAAGCAACATACCCCATTATTAATTGGAATGGAGAAAATCTAGGATCTTATGCAGTTTTTTGCAATGTAGCTAAAAAATTAATTTCAGAAAATCAAAGTGAGGCAATATATAGAGTAGATAGCAAATTTATCTCAAGTGCTATAACATTATTTGAGCCTTTTTTAAATGAAGCACTGAATGATAAACAAAGCCATAAAAACATTCAAATTCTTTTATCATTACAAAAAATCAAAAATCTAGATTGTGAAAAATCACCATTTAGATTCGTAATTATTTATGAAGATAATAAATGTCAAAGTGTTGAGACTAGTTATATGAAACTATTAGCACTATCTTTAGGTAAGGCAAAATTAAGAAGTCTAGTTTTAGATGGCATTTTTGGCTTATTAGAAAATGTTGCTTGGAGTGGAAATACACCTTATGAACTAAGCTATTTAAGAGAAAATGAAATTGAACTAAAGCTTAATGGAAACTACCCTGCAATAGATTTTGTAGATAAGTTTCCTAGATATTTAATGCAAGTTATTCCACAATATGACAATATTAGATTGTTGGATTCTGCTAAAACTCGCTTTGGAGCATACTTAGGTGATGGTGGATATACACAAATGCCCGGTGCTAGCTATGTAAATTTTAATGCTGGAGTTCAAGGGGTGTGCATGAATGAAGGAAGAATTTCATCATCAGTAATTGTTGGAAACGGAACAGATATAGGAGGTGGAGCTAGCATATTGGGCGTATTAAGCGGAGGCAACTCAAGCCCTATTTCTATTGGGGAAAATTGCTTACTTGGTGTAAATAGCTCAACAGGAATAAGCTTAGGAGATGGATGTATAGTAGATGGAGGCATAGCTGTCCTCGCTGGAACAGTATTTTATATCTCAAAAGATGAGGCACAAAAAATAAAAGAAATTAATAATGAGTTTGAGTTAAAAGAAAATTGTTTATATAAAGGAAGAGAACTATCAGGTAAAAATGGTATCCATTTTAGACAAGATTCTAAAAGTGGTAAAATGACTGCATTTAGAAGTAAGGTTAAAATTGAACTAAATAGAGACCTGCATTAATGTTTATTGGCTATATAATATTTAATATAGTAAATACTGTAGGTATGGTTGCAGCATCTAATAATTTAGACATTAATAGCTGTAATAATGGTAATGATAAAAACTGCAAAAAAACATTTATATTTTTAAGGGAAACTTGCAAAAATGGTGGGGCTAAAGCCTGTGGTTCTATTGGATACATATATGAATCTGGATTTGGAGTAGATATTGATATTAAAAAAGCTATGTTTTATTATCAAAAAGCATGTGATTTAAAATATAATCTTGGCTGTGTGAATCTAGGAGTAATATATATAGAAAAAGAAAAATTTGACGAAGCAAATAATCTATTTGATATTGCTTGCAATAATAATAACGCTGAAGGTTGTATGAATCTAGCTGTTTCATATAACTATGGCTATGGTGTAGATAGTGATAAAAACAAAGCCAATAGGTTATTTAAAGAAGCTCTAGATTTATATATTAAATCTTGTAATAAATCCAATGCTAATGATTGTATGAATGTAGCTACTATGTATTATGGTGGATTAGGAATAGAAATAAATGATAAAGAAGGTGATAAATATTTACAGAAAGCCTGTAATATTAATAATTCATTTTGTGACTAAAAACATTTGATATTATCTTTTTTCATACAATCTTATATATTTAATAACTCTAAAATATCATCATTTTTAAGCCATTTTGTATTTGTATGGCTACTATATTCAAAATCACTCTCTACACTAACCCCTTTTTCTCCTAAAGGGGTTTTTGAATAATCAATGGGGGTATTAAAGTTAATTGTTGGTTTTAATAAATAAAAATCATCAAATTCAACACAAAGATGTGCATCGTCTTTTGGTATCATAACTTCATTTAACTTCTCTCCAGCACGAATTCCTACTATTTTGTGAGGAATATTTGGGGCAATAGCATTAGCAAGATCAATAATTCTAATACTTGGTATCTTTGGAACAAAAATCTCTCCACCATACATTCTATGTAATGATTTTATGACAAAATTAACTCCTTGCTTTAAAGTAATAAAAAATCTAGTCATTCTTTCATCAGTGATTGGAATAAATTCTGCATTATTTTTTGCTAAATCCCTAAAAAATGGGACAACACTACCCCTACTCCCTAAAACATTCCCATATCTAACCACGCTAAAACTTGAGTTTAAAGCACCCTTTATATTATTTACACTTATAAAAAGCTTATCAGAGCAAAGTTTAGTGGCACCATAGAGATTAATTGGATTTGCAGCTTTATCAGTACTAAGTGCAATAATCTTGCTAACCTTATTATACAAACACGCATCTATTACATTACTTGCACCATTAATGTTTGTCTTAATACATTCCATTGGATTATACTCTGCTATTGGAACATGCTTTAAAGCAGCTGCGTGAATACAAATATCAACTCCATTTAATGCACTTCTTAATCTATTTTTATCTCTAACATCTCCTATAAAATAGCGCATTTTTTTATCATTAAAAATTAGGGACATTTCGTATTGCTTAAGTTCATCTCTGCTATAAACTATAATTTTTTTAGGACTATAGTCCTTTAATAGAGTATTTATAAATTCTTTACCAAAACTACCTGTTCCACCCGTAATTAATATAGTTTTATTATCAATTTCATTATTCATTACTATCCTTTTTAAAGTAGCCTAATTCATGCATCTTATTTGCTATGGAAACGAGGATTGGTCCTGTAGCACTAGATGCACCACCTCCGTGTTCTACTAAAATAGTTATTACATATTTTGGATTCTTGTATGGAAGATATGCTGTAATCCACGCGTGAGACCTGTGATAATAATCCATTTCTCTTTCTGGAATTCTTCTTATAATATCTTTAGGAATTCCAACTACTTGTGCTGTTCCTGTTTTACAAGCAAGAGGAATTAGAGAATCTCTAGTAGCATTATGTGCTGTTCCATCAATACTATTACAAACTTGATACATTCCTAGCCTAACCGCAGGAAGCTTAGATTTTTGAAAATCATTTAATGTATCTTGTGGTTTAAAAATAGCATCATCATTTCCTAAACGTTTTGCAAAATGTGGAGTAGGAAGCTTTGATGTAGCAATAAGTGCTGTATATCTAGCAATTTGCATAGGAGTAGATAAAAATAAGCCCTGTCCAATGGAGGCATTAATAGTATCTCCTATTGTCCAAGGCTCGCCTCTAGTTCCTAATTTCCAATATGGTGTTGGTAAAACTCCATTTGATTCATTTGGTAGATCAACTCCTGTTATCTCCCCAAAACCCATTGCTTTAAGCGTCTTTGCCATATTTTCAATACCAATCTTATAGCTTAATCGGTAAAAATATACATCTACACTTCGTTTTATAGCCTTTATTAAATCTGAACTTCCGTGACCTAATGAAGTCCAATCTCTAAATTTAACTCCCCCTATTTCAACAAAAGGTGGGGTTTCAATAACTGTATGTTCATCAATATCGCCATATTCTAAAAATGAGACTCCAAGCCCCATTTTAATAACACTACCCGGTGGGTATGTCCCATTTATCATTTTATTTAAAAGAGGATTATTTAAATCATTTTTAATGTTATCCCATTGCTCATTTGTCATACCATCTACAAAATAATTTAAATTATACTCTGGATAGCTTCCTGCAGCGATTATATCCCCGTAATTAGCATCCATTACAATGGCTACTCCTGATTTATTCTTAAACTCATTATCAAGATGCTTTTGTAAATCAATATCAAGCGATAGATTCATATCATATCGCTTATTTGCAGTAGTTTCATCTAGCACTTCAACAGCTTGATTTAAAACATCTACCTTTGTTTTAATATACCCAAGTTCACCTTGTAAGAAATTATTATAGTATTTCTCTATGCCTGTTTTTCCTACTAATCCTATATATCTTGCAGTTTCATTTTTAAATATATCTTGCTGGTTTGCTGCTCCAATATAACCTATAACATGAGAAGCCACGCTATCATTTGGATAATATCTCTTAGTAGTGTTATTTATCTTTATATATTCACTTTGCATAAGAATAGTATAGCTCTTAAGTATATCTTCATAAGGAATAAATTTAATTATAGTAATGTAGTTATGATTATAAGGGGAATATTGTTTTAAATAAATCTCTTTTAAATCATCTACACTAAAGCTAGGAAAATAATGAACTATGCGATTTAATTCTTTATCAAGCAAAGGGAGATTCTTTTTTCGTCCAAGATATGGGCTAAGTGCAATTGAATATCCTAATTTATTTACTGCTAAAGGCTTATTATTTCTATCTAAAATCTGTCCTCTTGCAGGAATAAGCATCTCTGTTCTGATAATATTATTAATCGCTAATTTTGAATAATAATCATAAGAAATTATTGATAAGTAATAAAATCTAGTAATAATTACTAAAAATATTATGCCAATAAATGATAAAACTATTTTATACCTAATATCCATCTAATAACCAAAATAATAGTTTCAATAAAGATATATAACAATACCATAGGTGTGAAAAAAAGTATATTTTCATTAATTTCAATAAATGAGTTAATCAATATGAACATAAAATAAATTATAGGAATATAAAATATTTCAAAAATATTCACATATTTAAACATCTTAACAACCCTATTAAATACAAATATATAAACAAAACAATACACTACCAACAAAATCCCTGGATAAAAACCTTTTGTGGATTCCATAATGCAAAGCATTAAAATAAAGGCAATAAGTGAATAATACATTTTTTTTCTAAAAAACTTTACAAATGATAAAAATAATATCCCAAATAAAGGCGGCAAGGATATATACATGCTACTTAGTGCATCATAAATTAGCAAAAATAGTAGAAAGAGAATAGTATCTACAAATCTTTGATAAGAGCTATTTCGTCGCATATAGGAAAACGTGTGCATTTAATACAATCTGCCCAAATTTTATGATCAGGAATTGCTTCCTTAGCAATCTCTACAAAACCTATTTTTTCAAAAACTTCCCTTTTATAAGTAAGTGTTAGAATCCTCTTTAATCCAAGATTACTAGCTTCTTCTAACAAATATTCTATCAACATTGTAGCAATTCCCTTTCTTCTATGGCTTTCTTTAACAATAAGAGATCTAACCTCACCTAATTTTATAGAATGGATATGAAGGGCACTAAATGCTATAATATCACTAGAATCTTTCATTATAGTATAAGAGCGAATAGCACTTGCCATCTCATCTTCACTTCTATCTAAGATAATACCACTTTGAACCTCTGGTAAAATTAGACTTCTCATAATTGCTACATCACCCAAACTTGGCTTACAAATCTTATACAAATTCAACTCCATAAAGAATATTTAATATTTTTTCTCTTAAATTAGAAATACTTTTCTTGTCGATATTTGAAACACAAATTCTATTTGCATTTTTTAATTCTAAAAATTCTTTTCTATTTAATTTATCTATTTTTGTAAAAACCTCTAAAATAAAGCTATCATTCATTGAAATACTTTTTAAAAACTCCCTAATCTTATTATCAATTTCTAAGTTAATATGTCTGCTATCTATTAGATGAATATAAAGCTTAATAGAATCTCTTTTTTTTAAAAAATAGCTTAGATTCTTATCCCATATTTTTTTTTGCTCTTTACTAACCTTTGCATAGCCAAATCCAGGAAAATCAATAATTCTTAAATCAAAATTACTACATACAGGTTGCATTGTAGAATCTATTGTAGTTTCTAAAGACTTTATGCTTTTTACTCTCCATCTTGAAAGAAAAAAATTTATTAGTTTCGTCTTTCCGGGTGTAGATGAACTTTTAGCTAGATTTTTATTATTCAATAAAGCATTAATTAAACTAGATTTACCAACATTGCTTCTTCCAAGAATTGCAATCTCTGTATATAGCACAGCTGGAGCTTGTATAAAAGAATCTATTGATAATAAAAAATGAGAATCTAAAACACTAATTTCATTTTTTATCATCTTTTTTCTCCATTTGAAATATTACTTTTGCAGGTTTATTATCTGTCCCTGTAATATTTACATACCCAATATCATTATTTATTATAATTTCCTCTCCAACAACTAAATTAATCTTATTATCCTCTTTTACCTTTCCATTGCCAACTAATTTATATTCTCCATTTAAAGTATTATAATAAACTTCATCTGCACTTCCTTTCAAATGCCTATTATCCTTTGTAACTACCAAAAAATCTACCCCACCATAAGCTGAATATTTGATTGGCTTGCGATTTTTATCAATATTTATTATTACTTTTGGAGCATAAAGCTCATCTTTACCTTTCTTAATCTCAACATTTGTATTTAACTCAACAATACCTTTTTTTTCATCTGATAAAAAATTTAATGCACTAACCTCAAGAATATCATCACTAGCATTTAAGGTAAATAACATAATTAATAACAATAAAGTTTTCATTTATCACTCTTTTATCTTTGGCTTTAATATAGCCTTAATATTATTTGCTTTTGTAATGCCATTTTTATAGTCATAATAAAGATTCTTACCAATTACATTTTCAAAATCACTTTTAATACTAAAATCATCTTTGCCTTCTAATAATTTCTTATCTATGTGATAAATTGCAACTTTACTATATAAATCATATCCATTTCTTTTATTATTAACACCATTATTAAAATAAACAATATTATCTTTTTTAATAGCACTATGAGCTTTAAGGACATCAAAACTGTTATTATCGTTTCTATAAAATTCAACATCTGTGATTTCTTCAAAATCATCAAACTGCTTTGCATTCTTACCAGATAATTTTGAAATTAAGCTCTTACTACCTATTTCATATGCAATAAAATTACTAATCTCAATCTTTGGAATAGAGTTTTTATTAGAATAAGGATATATTACATTCTTATCAAATGAAAATATAATGACTATGCTTGAAATTAAAAGTAGAATAAAAAATAATGAGATACTATTGCCAATATTCAATAAACTTCTCATATAAACCTTCTTTCTTTAAAATAATTTCTATCATTTCACGCACTACACCACTCCCCCCATTCTTACTTAAAACAATATTTACAATATTTCTAACAGCATTAGCACAATCATTTGGAGCAAAACTAAGAGAGGTTTCTTTAAACATAGCAATATCATTCATATCATCACCAATAGAGGCACAAGCAATAGAATCTAAACCCAAATCATTTTTTAATTTCCTAACACAAGTCCCCTTATCTTCTACACCCATAAAAATGAAATCTATTTTTAACTCTTCACATCTAGCTCGTAAAATCTCACTTTTTCTTCCTGTAATAATTGCAACTTTACGACCTATATGTTTCCAGTAAGCAAGCCCTAATCCATCTTTTACATTAAAAACTTTGATAGTTTCAAAAATATTAGAATCTTTTATGCCATAATAAAGATTGCCATTCGTCATAGTTCCGTCAATATCAATACATAAAAGCTCTATCATATAACTTATACAACTCCTTTTGTAGAAGGTATTGTTATTCTTTCATTAATCTTTAAAGCATTCCTTAATGCTATGGCAAAGCTCTTAAAACAAGCCTCTATTATATGATGAGAGTTTTTTCCTCTTTTATAAACTATGTGCATACTTAAAGCAGCGTTACTTGTTAATGCTTTAAAGAATTCTTCTACTAATTCACAATCAAAGCTGCCAACCTTATTAATACCTATTTTATCAATCAATGGAATATCAAACACCAAAAATGCCCTATTTGAAATATCAATTGAACATTCTACACAAGCTTCATCCATAACTATACTAGAAAAACCAAATCTCTCTATATTTTTTGCTGGATATAAGCTATCATTTAAAAGTTTTCCAATAACTATTCCGCAATCTTCTACACTATGATGATAATCAACATCTAAATCACCAATACACTTAATATCTAAATCAATCAAACTATGCTTACTAAAAGATTCTAACATATGGTTAAAAAAACCAATTCCTGTATCAATACTATTTTTACCGCTACCATACAGCTCTAAACTTGCATTTATATCTGTTTCTTTTGTCTTTCTATTTAGTGCTTTCATAAACTTTCCTATTCTCTAACTAAAAATCCATCAATATTTTTATCTTTTATAAAATCTCTAGCTTCATCTTCACTTTTAAATCCACTAACAAAAACCTTAAAAATAGGAGCATTATTTAACTCGCTTTGTTTTATAATAGTGCTATATCCATCATATATATGTGTGCCTTTAAATGTCTCTGCACCACTATTATTTCTAAATGCTCCAATTTGTATAGCAAAATTACCTCCTTCAACTACCTCATCTACTTTACCTGTTTTAAATTCATCTTTAAATTCACTTGAATTTACCATATCTCTTACTATTGTAGAATTACTTGCAACATTATTAGAGACTATGCCACCAAATCCTATAACTTCAATATTTACCCTTGCTGTTCCTGTTTTTACCATGTCTATATCTTTTGCAGCAGCAGCTGATAAATCTATGATTCTACCTTCTACAAATGGACCTCTATCATTTATCCTAACAATAGTGCTTTTACTAGTATCTAAACTAACGACTTTTACAAGTGTATTCATAGGAAGAGTTTTATGTGCCGCAGTGTGTAGATTCATATTATAAATTTCACCATTTGAAGTCTTCTTATTGTGGAAATTCGGTCCATACCAACTAGCTATACCATCATAAGTTTGACCAATTTTCACACTCTGTGGATAATACCACTTACCATTAATTTGATATGGTTTCATTGTAGCTCTCTGAATTGCCTCAGAATCTCTAGCTTCGCCTAGTTTAATATTCTCAGGTGGAGGAATACTAGATTCTACCTTTTTTTGAGGATTACTAGAACTACTAGAGCTATATGTATTATCTTCATAATAATTGCTTTTATCATCTGAATCTGTTGAAAATCTGTTTAAATAATCTCTAAATCCATCATAATCTTGGTAAGCACCTATACCACCACGATATGTACTTGTGCTAGCACAACCTACCATAAAAACTAATATGAATATATTTAAAAATACTCTATACAAATTTAAATCCCCTTTATTTAGCTTTATATGCTAATTTTTGATTAATTTGTTTTAATGGAATTATTAATTTTTGATTAATTGAAAGAAGTGTCTTTT
The DNA here is from genome assembly GCF_003364125.1 of Helicobacter sp. MIT 14-3879. Lineage (NCBI taxonomy): Bacteria > Pseudomonadati > Campylobacterota > Epsilonproteobacteria > Campylobacterales > Helicobacteraceae > Helicobacter > Helicobacter sp. MIT 14-3879. The sequence continues at coordinate 90,615 of NZ_NXLP01000003.1, read as the reverse complement.
TTATATTATTGGTGTTTTTTAATGTTTCTATACTTATACTATACTTTCTTGATATGCTATACAAGCTATCTCCTTTTTTAACCTTATAAACTATATAAAACTTTGATAAATCTACTTTCTTTGGTTTAAAATTAGTCTTAAAAGCTAATAAATACTCATAAGGTAAATAAACATCATATTCTCCGCCATTTGGAGGAATAAAATTATATTTAAATTGTCTATTATAGCTTTTTAAATCATCTATGCTAATACCAGCACTTTTTGCAATAGAATTAAAATCTGTTCCTGAAGGAACTTTAACAGATGCTAAAGTAGTTGTTGTGCCACGATTTAAAAAATACTCTTTATCTAAGGTTTTTAATGTATTAACATCACTAAAAGCTACATTCATAGATAAAATAATACGAATATAATGCTGTGTTTCAATAGGAATATAATTTTTACTGCTATTCATTAAAACACTAATATCATCGCTTCCTGCTTCTTTTATAGCACGTTGCAATCTACCAATACCGCAATTATAAGCCATAGCAGCTAAATACCATTTTCCTGTGATGCTTTTTAATTGTTTTAAGTATTTAATAGCAGCTTGAGTGGATTTTATAGGATCTCTCCTTTCATCTATAAAATCATCTATTCTAAGTCCTAAACTTTTTGCAGTGGCTGGCATAATTTGCCATATTCCAACAGCTTTTTTAACTGAATATGCCCTAGTTGAAAATCTAGATTCTGCCATTGCTAGATATAAAAATTCTTGTGGAACTTCTGCATCATTTAACATTTGCTTTAATATAGGAATATAATTATAACCCTTATCATAGCTTTCTATAAACTTCTCCCAATCATCACCTATGGTTTTTTCATAATGTTGAGTAAAAAGGGCGGGATCAGCTTGATATGAAGTATCTATATCAAATGTATTTAATACACTTTGTGCATTAAATACATTTTGATTATCATAAAAATCTGCACTAAGATATGAAAATAAAAATCCTAATAACAAAAAACATAGTATTGGCTTTTTAGAATTGAGTTTCAAATATTCCCCTAAATTTTAATTTTTGCTTAATTATACTTATTTTTTCTTAAATGTTTAAACATCTATCAAGATTCTATAAACCTAAAATCCAAACACTCTACTTGCATTTTGTGTGCTTAAAGAGGCAATTTCAGAAATATCGCAATCTAAGTTATTGGCTAAGTGAGAAGCAATTATTGGTATATATTCTGGAGAATTTATTTCTCCTCTATGAGGAACTGGGGCGAGATATGGTGCATCAGTTTCAAGAATAATAGAATTTAATGGTAGATTTTTTACGCTATTTTGTAGTTTTTTTGCATTCTTAAAACTAATAATACCGCCTATACCATAATATAAGTCGCAATTTAGTGAATTTACTAAACCCATATCACCTCCAAAACAATGAAATATAATTCCCTTTTCAAATTCATAATTATTCAATATCCTTATTATATCAACATTAGAGTTTCTAGTATGAATTATTATAGGTTTGTTTTTTTCTATTGCAAGCTCTATTTGAAGTCTAAAACCGCTCTCTTGTAACATTTTAGCATTATTAATATCGCTATCTAAATAATAATAATCTAATCCTATTTCGCCTACTGCAACACATTTTTCATGCATCAAAGCATCTTTTAGCATAGCAATAGAATTTTTATTTAAAGAATTTATTTCATTTGGGTGGATTCCAGCAGCAAAATAAACCATATCAAATTTTTCTGAAATTTTTATAGCTTTTGTTAAATCTGCTATATCTGCCCCGGGAATTACTATTTTCTCCAACCCTAAATTAATTGAGTTATTAATGATAGTTTCTAAATTATCATTATATTTTTCACTATCTAAATGGCAATGTGTATCAATATACAAGAATAAACTCCTAAATTTTTAGTAAAATAATAGCAAAATTTATTTAAGGTTAAATTTATGTTTAGCGGGGTAATTAATAATATAGGAATAGTTAAAAAACTAAGCAGTGAAACAATCACTATAAAAAGCTCACTAAAACCAAAGATTGGTGCAAGCATTGCAGTAAATGGCGTATGTGTGACTGTAATTAAATATAAAAATTATGAATTTGACGCAATTCTAAGCAAAGAAACAAGAGATTTAATAGCATTAGAAAATCTAAATGGTAAAGTGCATTTAGAAGAAGCTCTAAAGCTTAGTGATAAGCTTGATGGACATATAGTCCAAGGTCATATTGACTGCATAGGAATAATAAAAAAAATACAAAAAAATCAAAATGGTTTTGACTTTACTATATCTTTTGATTCTAGTAAATACCCACTAATTGTCCCAAAAGGAAGCATTGCTATTGATGGAATTAGTTTAACGATAAATGATGTAAATAGTGATACTTTTAGACTTACAATTATCCCACATACCTTTTATGAAACACTATTTCATACATACAAAGTAGAAAGAAGAGTGAATATAGAAACAGATATATTAAATAGAAGTATTTACCATATGCTTAAAACATCAAACTTTAAAAAAGAATCTAAATGGGAATATATAGATTCTATACTAATGAATTATTAAATGAAAGATATAGAAAAAGCGGTTGCACTAGCTTATGGAGGAGAAATTCAAACTCCAAAAATAATAGCTAGTGGTAGAAAAAAAATGGCAATTTTATTAGTCCAAAAAGCAAAAGAACTAAATGTGCCAATTTTTCAAAATCAAGAATTAGTAGAATCTTTAATCAATTTAGATATTAATGAAGAAATAAATGAAGATTCTTACCTTGCTGTCGCAAAAATACTAATATGGCTTAATAATAATGAAACTAACGCACAATTAAGTAAAGATAATTTTTAGATTAATCTAAAAATATCTTATAAATTTAGTATATTGAAAAATAAAAAATAAATAGGCATTTAATATTTTAAAATTGCACAATTTTAAAATATTTGTCAACTAAATTAATTATTGACAAAAAATTAACATTTATTTTTTATACTTTCAAAGTCGAAAGACAAAAGCTTTAGAATACTAAAATTATCCTAAAGAGTTATTACACTTGTAAATGTTAAAATGAAGAGCTAATTTATATATCTAAAGTTAAATATATGGTGTCATTTTTACGATGTAGATTTTAAGCCTATACGTCTTGTTCTATATTTAATTTTATTTTAGAAGATTATAAAATAAACCCCTCCAAAATTAAATTTATAGTCTTTTTGTTTTTATTGATATATTTTAAACTTTAAAAAGCCCTTTTTAGTAAATATTCAACTTTTAGAATGGTAATTAACCTATCTTTTTGTTTTCCTATTCCATATATCAGATTTGCTTCTTCATTTAATGTTTCAGGTGTAGGATCTATATCAGCTTCTTTAATTCTAACAGCTTCAGTCAATTTATCTATAACAAATCCAGCTACTTCATCATTATATTTAATAACTATATATCTGGTATCTTTGTTTTGTTTAATTTCAGGTAATCCAAACTTTAACCTTAAATTAATAAGAGGAAATACATTACCCCTTAAATTAAATACTCCCAATACATAATTTGGAGTTCCAGGGACTCTGGTAAATTCTATTGGTTTTACAATTTCTTGAATACTTAAGATAGGCACTGCAAACTCTTCACTACCAACTAAAAATCCAACAACTTGTAATATATCCTCTGGCTCATTCTCTGTTTCTTTTTTAGTTTGTGTTTTAAATAAATCTTTTAGTTTATCATCATTCATAATTATACCTCTACACCTATGATGTTAAAATTTATATTTCTTTTTACTACATTTAACAAATATTCAGCAGAATAGGGTTTTGTGATATATTCTGTCATACCAGATTCTACACCTCTCATTCTATCAGTTTTTGCCGACCTGCTTGTAACTGCAATTAATGGGAGGTTTTTAAATTTATTATACTTTCTAATCTCTGTGGCAAGGGTATATCCATCCATTCTTGGCATTTCAATATCTACTAAAACTGCATCAATATGATAATCACCATTTTTAATTATTTCTAAGGCTTCCAGTCCATTAGTAGCCTCTATAATAGTTACTCCCAATGGTTTTAAATATTTCTTAATGATCATTCTATCAGTATGGCTATCATCTACTGATAATACTACATAATCGCTTGGTTTAGTTTTTTCTGCTAGCTCTATTTCGTCTTCTTGCAAATTATTTACTGTTCCTTTGACATATTTTGCCATATTCATCATACCAGCAACATCAACTATCAAAGTAATTTTTCCATCACCTCTAACAGTAGCACCTGCTATACCTTCTGTGCCTTTTAAGTAATATCCAAGAGATTTGATTACCACTTCTTCTTGTCCTACAAGATAATCAACAACTATACCAATCTTATTTTCAGCTAACCCAACAACAACAACATAAAGCTCATTTGAGTTTCTTATAACATCATTAATTTTAAAAATATCAGATAACCTTACTAATGTTAGAATCTCATCTCTAAGCCTAAGGACACTTTTTCCTTCAACAATATAAACTTCATCTTGACTTATTCTAACAGTTTCTAAAACAGAGCTTAGTGGAATAGCATAATATTCCTCTTGCACACCCACAATAAGTGCTTGAATAATTGCAAGAGTTAATGGAATTTTTAGCTTTAGAATTGTTCCTTTCCCAAGTTCGGATTCTACATCTATCATACCATTTAGTTTTTCGATGTTTGTCTTTACAACATCCATTCCTACGCCTCTTCCACTAACATTTGTTACAACCTTAGCTGTAGAAAATCCTGCTTTAAAAATTAAAGAATATGCTTCTTTGTTTGTCATTGTATCAGCTTCACGATCATTAATAATGCCTTTTTCTAAAGCCTTTTGTTTTAATAAATCAGCATCAAGCCCCTTACCATCATCTGCAACTTCTACAACAATATGATTTCCTTCATTATAAGCTTTTAGCTCAATCTTTCCTATTTCACTCTTACCTTCTGCTAACCTATCTTCTTTACTCTCAATCCCGTGGTCGCAAGAATTTCTAATAATATGAACTAATGGATCACCAATTTCCTCTACTATTGATTTATCTAATTCAGTTTCTTCGCCACTAATAATTAGCTCAATATTCTTACCCATATCTCTTGATAAATCTCTAACCATTCTTGGGAATTTGTTGAATACCTTACTAACAGGTAGCATTCTAGTTTTCATAACAGCTAATTGTAAATCTGTAGTAACTATTGAGATTGCAGAAACTACTTGATTTAATTCTTCTAAAAACTGCTCTCCATCATACCTTTCTTCAACCTCATCATAAATACTAATTAATCTATTTTTACCAAGAACTAATTCTCCTATTAGATTCATTAAATGATCTAATCTCTTTACATCTACTCTAACGGTTTGCTCTAAGCTAGTAGATACTGCTGTATCATCCTTTTTAGCTCCTTGTTGTTTTTTAACTTTAGAATCTAGGTTTTGTTTTGTAGTAGATTTTTGAGTAGTAGTCTGTTCAACTTTAGGAGGATTTATTTGAGAGTTATTAATCTCTTCTTGTTTTTTCTTTAACCTTCTTTCTTTGTCTTCTTCTTGTCTTTGCTTTAATAATCTTTCGATTTCTTTTTCTATCTCATCTGGAGTAAAATTAGAATAATCTACACTATCTGTATTTTTAGTATCTAAATTATCTTGTATTTTATTATTAGAATCAGTGCTAAATGCGGAGGTGGTTGTAGATTCTACCTTTGATGCTTCATTATTATCTACTAGTTTATTTATTTGAGGAGAAGGAGTATCTTTTACTTCTTCTTTTGCTTCTTGTTTATTCCCTTGAGAAATATTTTGCAATCTTTTTACTACATCATCAATTTCAATATCTGATTTATCACTTCCAGTGTCTCTTATAGAAGTTAATAAACCCTTCATTAAATCAATAGATTCTAAAACAACATCCATAACATTAGGAGTAATTACTAACTCACCGCGTCTAGCTTTGTTTAAAACATCCTCCATGTTATGTGTAAGATTTGTTAATATATCAAAATTTAAAAATGAGCTAGAGCCCTTTATTGTATGTGCAACCCGAAATATTCTATTTAATAAATCCAAATCACTTGGATTATGTTCAAGCTCAATTAAATCTTGGTCTAATTGCTCTATCATCTCAAATGCTTCAATGAGAAAATCTTCTAATATCTCTTGCATTTCATCCATTATAATTCACTCCGCATTCAAAATAAAATTTTTAAATTTTATCTTTTTTATCATAATATAACAATATTTTTTATACAATTATTTAACTATTTAATTATACTAAAAGCATTGTCAGCTATTTTAAATATCTTTTCATTAAAATAAAACGATGGCAAAGATATATAAGTAAATTCATCTCTTATTATCTTTCCTATATGAAAATGTCCTTCAATAACAATATCAACTCTAATTCCTAGTAATTTTATATAATTTTTATAAGCTAAAATTCTATTTTGAATTAAAGATTCTGTATCATTTGAAAATCGTATTTGTTTATTTTTAACTTTATTTTCAATAAAACTATATAGCTTACCTTGTGAAATTAAATCAATAATTTTTATTGCTTTAGAAGTAATATTAGAAGTTAAAAACTTTATATAAAACTCATATTTTTTATCTAAGAACAAATCTCCATGTGAAAGCAAAACTTTCTTATCACCAAAGCTAGTTAAAAGTGGCTGAAATTTTCTTGGAATTTTAATTACATTTGGAAATAAACTTGATAAGTGAAAGTCGTGGTTTCCCTCAAAATATATAACTTGAGAACTATTAGATAAAAAATTTATAATATCTATTAAATCTTTATTAGATATAACACTTCTATTAATATTGCCTATTAATATATTTGAAATATCCCCTAACAAAAATATTTGCGATGGTAGAAATTTTATTTTCTTAAGGTTATATATTAGAGAATCCCTACCATCTTGAGTATGGGAATCTGCTATAAAAATAGCATCGTTGTTTATAGTTATATTGATTTTATTTTTAAGGGACATAAGCTATCTTTGGAATAGAATGAGTTTCTTCAATATCAAACATTAAATTAGCACAAACTAAGGCTTGAGAGCTAGCTCCACGAAGTAAATTATCAATACTGATATTAATATATAAATCTAGTTCATCATTTATTACAAAAATATCACAAAAATGCGTTCCTGCAGTATTTTTAACACTAACAGGTTTCTTACTTATACGAATAAATGGCTCATTTTTATAACTATCTTCTAATACTTCAAATAAATTAATTGGCTCTTTTAACCTAGCAAATATTGAAACAAGCATTCCTCTAGTAAATGGGCTTAAATGTGGAACAAAATTAACCTTTATATCCCTATTGCCAAAATCTTTGCACTTTTGCATAATTTCTATATTATGCCTATGTTTTAATGGAGAATAACTAAACATATTGTCATTAATATTTGGATAGTGCGTATTATCACTTAGATTCTTACCTGCTCCACTAACACCACTTTTTGCATCAATAAAAACACTGCTTTCATCTAGGTAATTAATAAATGGCAAGATTCCAAGCAAACTAGCCGTAGGGTAACAACCAGGATTAGCAATTAGCTTTGCGTTTTTTATAGATTTTCTATTCCACTCTACCAAACCATATACTGCATTTTCTAAATTATCAGAATCCAAATGTTTGCAATAATTCATATTATAGTTTTCTTCATTTAAACGATAATCTGCACTTAAATCAATCACCTTTATATTATTAGCTAAAATATTTGGAACTATTTTCATAGATTCCTTATGAGGAAGAGCTAAAAATACTAAGTCTAATTTAGGTAAACTATTTATATCAAATTTTTTTATAGGTAAGTTTTTAATTGAATTTATTAAGCTAGGATATAGTTGATAGAGATTCTCTTTTCCCGTTGTATTTGCAAGATAACTAATCTTAAAATATTTATGATTAATTAACATCTTAATTAACTCTAATCCTGTATATCCACTAATACCTATTATTCCTATTTGTATAATTTTTGTCATATTATTCCTAGGTCTTTTTAAAATTTTATTAAACTTAAACATAAAATTAAAATATAATTTTAAATTAAAATATTTTAAATAAATGGAGAATTCTACAATAAAATGTATCAAACAATAACAGAAAAAATATTCTCTAGCCACATTGGAAGAGAAGTAAAAGCAGATGAGATTATAGAATGTAATATTGATATGATAATAGGTAATGATATAACAACCCCTCTATCTATTGAGGCTTTTAAGAAGGCTGGTGCTACGAAATTAGCTAATCCTGATAATTTTTTCCTAGTGCTAGACCACTTTATCCCTGCAAAAGATATACAATCTGCAAATCAAGCTAAAAAAAATAGAATATTTGCAAAAGAGCAGAATCTAAAATATTTTTTTGATGAAAGAGATATGGGGATAGAACACGCGTTACTTCCTGAAAAAGGTCTTGTAATGCCCGGGGATGTAATAATAGGAGCAGATTCTCATACTTGCACTCACGGAGCATTAGGAGCATTTTCAACAGGGATGGGAAGCACAGATTTGGCTTATGCAATGATTACAGGAAAAAATTGGTTCAAAGTTCCACAAAGCATAAAGGTAGAATTTATAGGTAAAAAAAATGTCCATATCTATGGTAAAGATTTAATTTTAGAATTAATTAGACAAATTGGAGTTGATGGAGCACTTTATAATGCTTTAGAATTTTGTGGAGAAGGCATATCACAAATGGGAATGGATGATAGATTTTCAATCTGCAATATGGCAATAGAGGCAGGAGCAAAGTCTGGAATTATAGCTTGCGATAAAATTACAGAAGAGTTTTTAAGAACAAGACCTTCTCTTCGCTCTACTCCAAAAAAATTTTATAGTGATGAAAATGCTACATATAAACAAAAAATTACTATTGATATATCTAAGCTAGAACCTATGGTTGCATATCCATACTTGCCATCAAATGGAAAACCTATATCAGTAGCTCAAAAAGATAATATCAAAATTGACCAAGCATTTATTGGAAGCTGCACAAATGGAAGAATTAGCGATTTAAGAATTGCAGCAGAAATATTAAAAAATAAAAAAATACATAATGATGTGCGTTTGATTGTTACACCCGGCACACAAAAAATAGCAAAACAAGCTCAAGAAGAAGGTTTGATTGATATTTTACTTGAAGCAGGGGCTTTAATAAGTAATCCTACTTGTGGAGCTTGTTTGGGCGGATATATGGGAATATTAGGAGATAATGAACGCTGCATTTCTACTACAAATAGAAATTTTGTTGGAAGAATGGGCTCAAAAAGCTCTGAAGTATATTTAGCAAATTCAGCAGTAGTAGCACAAAGTGCAATTGAAGGGAAAATTGCTGACCCAAGAAAATAAGAATATTAAAAAAGTTTTATAAGGAATGTAAAATGTTAATTGATGATAAGTTGTTAAATAAGCTAGAAAACCTAAGTGCAATAAAGATAGATGACAATAAAAAAGATGAAATAAAATCACAAATAAGTGAAATTCTAAATTTTGTTGAAAATCTAAATTCATTAGATTTGCCAGAGAATATTCCACATAAAATTCTAAATACAACGCTTAGAGATGATATTGTAGAAAAAAGCAATGTATCAGAATCTATACTTAAAAATGCTCCTAATTCAGAGGATAATTTCTTTATTGTTCCAAAAATAGTTGAATGATGATTAATGTAAATATAGAATCTTCTTGGAAAGAAATTTTAAGTGAAGATTTTAAGAGTGAATATTTTTCAAATTTAAGGGAAAAATATTACTTCGCAGTAAAAAATACTATAACACTTCCTCCACCAAAACTTCTTTTTAATGCTTTTAATCTATTGCCATTTTGGGAAGTTAAAGTTGTAATTTTAGGGCAAGACCCATACCATAACATAGAAAATAACACACCTCAAGCAAATGGACTTGCATTTAGCGTATCAAAGGGTGTTACACCACCTCCTTCATTGAAAAATATTTTTAAAGAATTAAATAGAGATTTAGGTATGCCTATCCCAAATAATGGAGACTTAAGCTCGTGGGAAAAAGAGGGGGTGCTGTTATTAAACACCATTTTAAGCGTAGAGTTTAAAAAGCCTCTTTCTCATAAAAGTTTTGGTTGGGAAACTTTTACAGATAATATAATAAAAAACTTATCTTTGAAAAGAGAAAAAATCATTTTTATGCTTTGGGGAAATTATGCAAGAAGTAAAAAATATCTAATAGACACAAATAAGCACTTTGTTTTAGAAGCACCGCACCCATCTCCACTTGCTAAAGGCTTTATTGGATGTGGTCATTTTAGTAAAACAAATAATATATTAAAAGAAATTGGACTTAAGGAAATAAATTGGCAATTATGAATTAGAATCATAATTTAACAAAAATATATTATTTTTTTGTAATAATTTCATAAATTTTAATATTGAAGGAAACAACAATGAAATCTCTAATAATGATTTTATCACTATGTTTAGCAATATATGCTAATCCGCACGCTAATCACGATATAAATAATGAAAATATTACAAGTCAAATGGTGCTAGATTCTATGCATGGCTCTATGAATGGGTATTCTATGAGTTGTAATATAGATGTTGATTTTTTAAATGATATGATACCACATCATCAAGGAGCAATAATATCAAGTGGGTTATATCTACAAATTGCAAAAAATGACAAATTAAAAGACATAGCAAATAATATTATCAAAACCCAGCAAGATGAAATAGAATATTTTAATGAATTATCTGATGCCTTATCAAAAAATCAAAAATTAGACTGCGAAAATCCAAAATATCAAGAATTCCAAACTAAAAATAAAAATATAATGGATAAAATGATGATAGAAATGAGTAAAATTCAATCAAGCACTAATGTAGATAATGACTTTGCAAAATCTATGATAGAGCATCACAAAGGTGCAATTGATAGTGCAAAATTAATACTAGAATATACACAAAACCAAGATATTAAAAACATAGCAAATAATATTATCAAAACCCAGCAAGATGAAATAAAGGAGATGGGAAAACTAATTAAATAATTAGAATGTTTAGAATTATAAATTCCAAATATTCTATCATAATTAATGACATAAGAAAAATTATAACAAAAGGCTTTAAAGTTTAAAAATATATTAAAAAATAATTTTTTAATATTAATCCAACCAAAAGCTTTCATAAAGCCTAGAGTTTAGATTTAAATTTGTATTTAAATCATCTTCTCCTAAGGCTTCGATTAATGTCTTTTCTTTACTCATTAAATTAACCCCAAGACCTATCTTATTAACATTAAAGCCAAGGGCAGAAAGTATGGTAGGAAACATATCAAAATGAGAAAATTTTCTATTTTTTATTCTCTCTACATTTTTATTTTTCCAAGCAGTATTTATAAACACATTAAAAACCTCTCTATTGTTTGTCCCTTCATCAAAAAAGTTTTGCTGCATTGTTAAATGGTCTCCTAACAGAACTATTGTAGTATTTTTGTAAAAATCCTGCTTTTTTACCCAAGAGATAAATTCATATATTTCTTTATCAGAACAAATAATAGAGTTTTTATATACATTTTGCGTGATATTACAATTTGCATCACTATACCCCGGAGAATGTGTATTAGCTGTAAGAATTTGTAATGCAAAAGGATATTGAGCATTTGTTTGTAAAAATTGTTTTGCGAATTCAAAAACTTTCTTATCTTCAAATCCCCAATTAACTTTATAATCTTTAGGAAGAAGCTTATGCTTTTTAAAGTAATTTATATCTCGCACTTCTATATTGTGGGTATTAAAAAAGTGATTTTTCCCTGCAAATGTAGAATCTGAACCCATTATTATAAGCTGTTTATAATTTTTAGATTTAAGTATATCACTTAAACATGTAATATTTTTTAAAAAAGTCTTACTAAAGGTAAAATCATTTCCTCCAATAGGAATTCTAAGTGGGATTCCACATTGTTGTGCTATCATACCAGCTATTGTCCAACCCGTAGAGCCGACCTGTTTAAACCCTCCAATGTTATTTGTTGAGCTAAAATTTATGTGCTTTTGTGTAAGATTATAGAGATTTGGTATTAAATAATCTCCACCCCCCCCCATATTATAATATGTACTTTCCATAGATTCTGCTGTTATTAAGATTAAATTTCTTTTTTTATGAGGATCATCTAATGTATTTAAAAATGTATAGTGTTCTTCGTAAAAATTGGAGTAAGTTTTACTTTGCATATTTAAAATATCTAAAATATGTAGTTTTTGATTTGCAATAATTAATGAGAGAATAAAAAAACAACAAGACAACTTTATTTTATGTGTTAATAGTAAATAAAAAAATCTCTTTATCAATGGCTTTAGAGTTTCTTTGTATTTATTAAATAACCATATTGCAATGATTAGAAAAAATACCCAAAATGCTACAAATACTCGCTTTAAAAAGCTAAACATTATCCTATCATCTGTTTGCATTAGCGGAAAAGATAAGGCAAATACCAGCTGTTCTGAACTAACATCTCCAAATGTTTTTCTAACCCAAATTGCAATCATTATTATAAAACTAGAAAATGAAATAATTAAAGCAAATATAACAACTCTAACCCACGAATCTTTTATCATCAATATCCCCCAAATTAACTTTAAAAAACAGAATTTTACAAAAATATAATTAATTTTGAGATACACTTTTATATAAAATACTTGAAAAATTAAGGATAAAAATGGCTATTTTGACAAATAGGGGGGGGGCAGCAAGATAAATTAGAATTAAATTCTAATTTAGTTAATAAAAATAATTTAGATAGTAAAAACAATAAAACTTATCAGCAAATTTCACAAAAATCAATTTTTATAATATTTATAGCTTTTATTTGCATATATTTAATCAATATAGCAATCTATGCAAATTTTAGCATTATTGATGACCATACTTTATTATCAACTTTATTCATAAACAAACCCATTGACTTATTTATAATACCAGAACTTGGTAGATTCTATCCACTTGATGGCTTTGATTTAAACATTATTTCATATTTTTTCAAAGCTAATGCAACCTATTTTTATGCTTTTAGCTCTCTTGCAGCATTAATTTTAATATTAGTGTTATTTAAAACATTAAAAATTATTTTAGAATCTAATTATCTCTCAATACTTTTAATTACTATATTACTCCTCTCACCTGCTTTTATAACATCATTTTTAAGGCTTTTTGTTCCAGAGAAATTTGAAAGTGTATTTTTTGGAATCTTTATTTTTGCCTATTTGTACTTTATTAAAAATAATAAAAATATATATTTTATTTTAGCACTGCTAAGTGGAAATATTGCACTTTATTATAAAGAAGTTGCCTTTATTATGCTAGGCTCTTTTGCATTTTTTAATTTTATATTTAGTTTTAGAATATCAAATTTAAAGCAAAAACTCCTTGACTTAAGCCTTATGTTAAGCTCTCTAATGTGGATTATAATTTATTATGTAATTATTATTTTAAATAAAACTACAAGTGGAAGTTATGGCGATACACCATATAATAAATTGATAGTATTTATTAAAAATGTAATGAATTATATTCTAATTGAGCCTTTTTTGATTATTGGAGTTTTTGGAATTTTAGCTTATAGAATCTATCTTATAACTTTTAGGGATAATAAAATTAATCCATTTTTAGATTCTGCACTTTTGGCAAGTTTCTTGCACATACTTTCTTATTTTATATTAAATATATATTCTTTTCATTACCTTCTTCCTACATATATTTTTGCAATTTTTCCACTTGGATATTACTTTAGGTCATATTTTAGGGTGATTTTTATAAAGATAATTTTTATAATTTCTTTAATCCTATATTTATTGAATTCTATTCCTGCTTTTTTATATCAACTAAATCACTACAAAGCTGTGCCAAATAATTTTCAAGAAAGTATTGCTTTTTTAGATAATTATCTTAAGAACAATCCAAATACTACTATATATCTTGAAGGTGTAAATCGTGCTAGTAATATTGAGGTTTATCATAGCTTTATTAAGAATCTAGAATTCTTAGGACATAATAATTTTGATATGAAAAGTGATATTGGTATTGACAATGAAATACTTGGCAAAGAAAATAAAGATTGCAAATATAGCGTATTTAAAAGCAATGCAATTATTCCAAAATCTAGTGGAGATTTAGTAATACTAACTCCATATACAAGCAAACCATTTAAAGAAAATAATAATTATGAAAAAATATTTGAGGCAACAAACGGGTTTAATTTGCCTCTACTTGGAATTAAAAGCCTAATAAAACTAGCTCTATCAAAAATAATAAAAGATAATAATGAAATAGTTTTATCTAATAATATATACTCCCTACCAATACATTTTTCAATCTATCGTGTTAAAGATAGTGGAGGATATAATTGAAAACAAAAATTAAAAGGTATAGAGTTTCTAAGATAAATCTAAATTCTAAATCCCCCCCCCCCATTGATAAAAATGTTAATTATGATAAGCCAATTTTAGCCTTTATCGTGCCATTTTATAACGAAGAAGAAATCATTTTAAAAAGCCTAACAATCTTCTATAATAAGCTTATTTCCTTAAATAATATCATTAATAATAAAAGTTTTATCATCTTTGTAAATGATGGCTCAACTGATAATTCAAAAAATCTCTTAAAATCTAATATTAAAAACAATACTGTAATTATATCTTTAAGTAAAAACAAAGGTCATCAAAATGCTCTATTAGCAGGCATGGAGTATGCTAAGGATAAATGCGACTTTGCAATTAGTATTGATTGTGATTTAGAACAAGATATTAATAAGGTTGATGAATTTATAGAGCATTTCAAAAATGGCAGTGAAATTGTCTTTGGTGTGAGAGAAAATAGAAATAGTGATAATTTATTTAAAAAATTAAGTGCTATTAGCTTTTATAAAATAATGAAATTTTTTGGAGTAAATATCATTGAAAACCATGCAGATTATAGGCTTTTAAGCAATAGAGCTTTAAATTTAATTAGCTCTTATAGAGAAGTTAATTTATTTTTAAGAGGTATGTTTTTAGAGCTTGGATTAAAACACTCAATAGTATATTTTAAGGTAAGCAAAAGAGATGCAGGAAAAAGTAAGTATACATTAAAAAAAATGCTCTCTTTAGCATTAAATGGAATTACAAGTTTTAGTTTAACACCTCTTCGTCTAGTTAGTTTATTGGGGTTTATTATATCTTTTGTTAGTGCTTTATTTGTGATTTATGGAATTGCTATGGCAATTTTTAGTTCCTCTGTTGTTCCGGGCTGGGCTTCAACAATTGTGCCTATATATTTTCTAGGAGGATTACAGATATTTAGTCTTGGAATTATTGGAGAATATATTGGGAAAATATATCTAGAGACAAAAAGTCGCCCTAGATACCTTATAAAAGATATTATAGAAAAATTTTAAACAATATTTATATTAGAGCTATTATCAACCTCGCCAATTATATATCCATCGCTATTTTTTAATATATAATCTACATTATTTTTATCAGCTACTAAAATCATACCAACACCCATATTAAATGTGCGATAAAGCTCATCTTGTTCTACATACTTGCTAAATAGGTTAAATATATTATGTGATTTTATGGAGGACTTCTCTATCTTTGCTCCTAAATCTTTGGTAAAGATTCTAGGTAAATTTTCTGCTATTCCACCACCTGTAATATGTGCTAAAGCCTTTATTTTTGATTTTAGAATTTCAAAAGTTTTGACATAGATTTTAGTTGGCTTTAATAAAATATCAATCAAATTTTCATTATCAATTTTTTCATCAAAGCTAAGTTTTAATTTATCAAAACAAATCTTTCTTGCCAAAGAATATCCATTTGAATGCAGCCCACTACTAGGAAGTGCTATTAAGATATCGCCTACTTTAATATTAGATTCTGCTTCAATTATTTCTCTCTCTACTACGCCTATGGCAAATCCAGCTAAATCAAAATCTCCCACTTTATACATTCCGGGCATTTCTGCACTCTCGCCTCCAATAAGAACGCAATTTGCCTCCTTACAACCCTCTACAATACCCTTTATTATTTCTATTGCCTTACTTTTATCTAGCTTGGCAGTAGCATAATAATCCAGAAAAAACAAAGGTGTGCCAAAATTACAAATTAAATCATTTACACACATAGCTACTAAATCAATACCTACACTATCAAGCCTATTAGAATCTATTGCAATTTTCAGTTTTGTGCCAACACCATCACTAGCACCTAAAAGAACAGGATTTTTAAAATTTGCAGGCAATGCGTAGGCTCCAGAAAAAGAGCCAATACCACCTATAACATTTTTATTAAAAGTGCTTTTCGCTAAATTTTTTATATCAGCGACTAAAGAGTTACCTTCATCAATATTTACGCCAGAATCTTTATAGCTAATCTTATCCACGAATTTACCTTAAAAATAAAATTTTAGAAATTATATTAAATTTATACAAAATATTACATAAGCTATTCTACATTAGCTTTTCTTGCCCTAAACGATATAGTGCAAAATCATATTTTACTGGGTCATCTTCACAAAATATTTTAAGATTATTTGTAATTTCTATTGCAGATGCTAAATCATATATTTTTCTACTTAAAAGTCCTAGTTTTTTAGAGAGCCTAAAAGTATGTGTATCAAGAGGTAGAATTAAATCTTTTTTATTAACCTTATCACTCCAAAATCCTAAATCTATATTATCTTTTCTAACAAACCATCTAAGAAACATATTCCAACGCTTTAAAGGGGATGATGATATTGGATGTTTACTAGCTCTGCCTATTAAAAAATCAAGCCCTCTTGTCATTTCAACATTGCTTCTTAAAACCTCTATCATCGCATTAATACCACTTATTACATTATTTTCTTTAAAATAAGATTCTACAAATATATTTTTTATACCCCCATCATAAATAATTTTATTCATACATAAAAAAATAGCTCTTATGTCTTCACTACTCTGAAAGCGATATAGTGGAAAATATGCTTTTTGTATTTTTGACCTATCATTTAATATACTAAAATCTAGTTTTCTTAATGTCTTTAGAATCTGTCCTGCATTACCATACGATAATAGTGCAGAAATAACTGCTATTTCATCAATATGCTTTAAATGTAAATTATTTTTTAATGCTACTAATGGGTCTGGCTTATTATCGCTCAATTCATCTATATTATTTCTTATGTGATAATGCTTATCAAGTATTTCTTTTAACTCTTTCATAAAAAACCTTGAAGTCTGTAAAATAAATTTTGATTATAATATTTTATGATAGAATCTTGCTATAAATTAATTCTTTTCAAGGTTATTTTAAATGTTTAAAAAAATATTTTTTTTACTATTTATACCATTTATAGCAAATGCAAATAACAATATTGTCCCTACAAAAAAAAGTGTATATTTAGAAGTTTTATATGGTTTTGGTTATATTAACAACCCTCAACAGGGATATATACACGATGCAGCACTTCGTGGTATATTTTTAACACAAGACATAATACACGAGATTCTAGCTAGAGGTGCATTTTCACAAAAAGCAAAGTTTAATAAAGAACCTTCTAAATATACTAGCTATGAAGCAGAATATCGCTTAGGCATGAGATTGGATAATCAATTTCAATCTATGGGAATGATTGTAGGAAGTATATATCTTGGGGTAGGCTACCAAAATGTTACACAAAGAGTGATTGAAAAAAGAAACACACATTATATTTATATTCCTATTGGTTTTTGGGGAGAAGATTCTATTAATGATGATATAAGTAAATCTGGAAATTTGAGCAACCTAAAATTAAGATATGGAATAAATACAAAAATAATATTCCTTGATAATGATAATGAACAAAAAAATTTTAAAGGTAAATTTTTATTTGGAGGTAGAACATACTTAGGAATTGCATATAATATATCTAATGTTGCAGATATATTTGCACAAGGCTACTTTGCATATAATGCACCAATAAAGAATTTAAGGCAATATGGGCTTGAAGTAGGAGTTCAATTCTAAGCAAATAACATAAAAATATACATGATTTATTTTATAATATTAAATTTAATACTATCACTCTCTCCTTTAGTGTTTATAATAGTAAGTGTATGAAACCCAATATCTAAATCAATAGCTCTTGTAGTGCTAAAGCTAGAGCCAATATAATTTTTATCTAAATACCAAAAAACTTCATTATTATTTATATTTGCAATTCTAATTATTAGCTCATTATTTCCTTCAAAATCTTTTGTGCGAATTATTTTTAGATTATTTTTTGGATATAGAAATTTTAGATTCTTTTTTATTTTTTCTTGTGATATGTTAATATTTTGCTCCCTATAATATTCTAATAAATTAAGGGGTAATGATAGTCTAGTAAGCTCTTTTGCATTAATAAAATCTTTATTTATAGAGTTTATCTCTTCACCATTTTGATTTACAAAAATATTTTTTAAAAATGGAGATTTTCTAAGATTCTTAGCATCATTTGGATACAAAGTCTCTTTAAAAGGTATATTTTTATAATCACTGCTATATCTATATCCTGTGATAGAATCTATCTTAATATCTTTTAAAGATTCTTTTGGAATATCAAACTCCCCTCCTAAATCTCCTAAATCTCCTAATATATTAAACAACAAATCTCCTGCAATATTTACACCAAATAAATTTGGATTTGATTCCCCATTAAAATTTCCAGCCCATAATACGATAGTATATTTTGGTGAAGTTCCAGCAGCCCAAGCATCTTTCCTACCATAGCTTGTGCCAGTCTTCCAAGAAATTATTTTTTTATTTTTATAATAGTTTTCTAAACCAAACCTATTTAAATACCTCATAGCATCAAGTGTAAGATAACTAGAGCCTTTTGTAAGTATTCTCTTTTTTGTATTATTTTTAGAACTCATTAGATAGGATAAATCACCAAATTCACCATAATTTCCAAATCCAAGGTAAATTTTTGCGACATCTTCTACACTGATCTCTTTTGTTCCAAGTATTAAAGATAATCCATATCTTTTAAAATCATTATCTTTGAAATTTAAAATATCTTTTAATTTAAAAAAGAATCTTTCATATCCATAATCTTGTAATAAGCTTACAAATGGCACATTTAGAGATTGTATTAAGGAGAATCTAGCAGAGATTAATCCATAATATTTTTTACTTGCATTTTGTGGCTTAAAGTTTGAAAAAAATGTTGGAGCATCAATTAACTTACTTTGCTCTGTAATTAATCCATCATCAATAGCTAGTGCATAAAGTAGTGGCTTTAATACAGACCCTGGGCTTCTCTTAGCTTTTATTCCATCTATTTGACCATATCCATCTATATCAAAAAAATCCTGCGAGCCAGCATAGGCTAAAACTTGACTAGTTTTAGTATCCACTATTATTGCAGATACATTTTCTATTCCTAATTCCACTAATCTTTGGTGATAAGATTTTAAGTGAGATTCTAATTTTAACTGAATATTTTTATTAATAGTTGTGTATATATTTATATCATTCAATTCATTAGCAAGACGAATAGATAGATGAGGGGCAATATTTTTATCTCTATTAATCTTTGGTAGTTTCTCATTCATGGCAAGCATTAAATTATTTTCATCAATATAGCCCTTATTTTTTAGCTTCATTAAAAGTTTATTTCTTTTTTGTATTAATATATTTGTATTTTTGCTTAAATGCATTAATCCAGGAGCGTTTGGAAGAATTGCAAGCAAAGCACATTCTCCCCAAGTAAGATTATTAATATTTTTATTAAAGTATAAATAAGCAGCAGTTTTAGCACCAACAATATTTCCTCCATAAGGAGCATTATTAATATACATTTGTAAAATTTCATCTTTTGAGTAAAGAGTTTCTAATTTAATTGCATAAACTATCTCTTTGAATTTATTGAAATATGTCCTCTTCTGTTTAGTTAAAATCTTTATTGTTTGCATTGTTATAGTGCTAGCACCGCTTCTTTTATCACTAGATAAATTATTATAGAGACTTCTAAATATCGCTAAAATATCAAATCCAATATGAGAATAAAAATTTTTATCTTCATAGTTTAGAATTGCAATTTTAAACTTTTTACTAATGTTTTCATCTTCTTTAATATGCCATTGCTCTTCATTATTTAAAAAAATACTTAGTATCTTTTTATCTCTATCAAATACACTCTTTGAATATCTATCATAAAATGGATCATTTGAAGCCAAACTACTCTTTGGATTAAAACTAAAAAATATATATAAACCATAACAAATAAAAATTATGAATAAAGCTAAAATAAATCTTAAAAAAAATCTAATTTTTTGCAAAATAATTCTCTAATAAACTCTTTTTTGTATAACAAAAATAAATATCTTTTTATTACATTCTAATATTTCTATCAAAGAAACCCTTTTAAAAAGCAAAATTTACAAAACCATTTATTGTAAAAAGAGTATAAAATTAATTTATCTCTCTTTTAGTAACTTATCTACTTTGCTAGAACTTTTACTCTAAAGCTATCTGTGCTTGCCTGATAACTTCCATCATACATAGCCTCTGCATAAGCAGGAGGAAGCGTATATTCACCGGGGGTTACTGCATTAATTTTTACATAAACAACCACATATTTATACATATCAAAAAACCACATAATCTTATCATCACGAATATCAGTATAGGTTATATTACTATTTGCTTTTATAACAGCATTAGGCTCATTATCATTATTTAATCTTGTATTTTCTATCTCCCAACTACTGGGTAGATTCTGCGTTAAGGCAATATTTCTAAGTTCCATACTATTATTATTTAAATAAGATAATTTCAGTTTAATATAAAAGCTTTTTGAGTTCTTCAATTCTCTTATATCAATTGGAATCTCATTTCCGTAATCATCAAATATTACAAACTCTCTACTTAAAGTCATTTTGTTTTTAATATTATCACCTTTATTGTCTGCGTTAATGCCCTCCCAAATATAATTTACAAATATATTATTAGGAGAACTAACCTTTGCACTACCACTATTTAAATCAAAAGTAATTTTTTCTTTATTCTCTTTAAATTTCTGTGTATTATTGTTAATTGTAATACTTCCTTCTAGCCCTTTTTTATTAGATTCTTCTTTTATATCTGCTAAAACCATTAAAGCATAACTTATAGTTTGTGTAGATAACCATGAATTACTTTCTAATTCATCTTTAATTTTATTATATAAATCATTTTCTATTTTATTTTTTACAATCTTATATGCTTGAAGTATTATAGCCTTATTTCTTAGCTCTGAACCATAAGAATATTTATAATAACTATAATTTTCATTTGGTATTACTTCTAAATTATTTGTTATTTTATTTGCTATATCATCAAATCCTGCAAGTTTATAGCTTGCTGCAAGTAGCCACTTATTTGTTACACTCAACCTATCAAGTTTATTTTCATAAATTTCATTCATCATTCCCAATTGATGATTATCACTAAGAGAGAGTAAAAACAATGAATACATATCATTAGAATCTATATTATTTTTTAGATAATTTAACCATCTATTGAAAACTTCATCATTTATATAATAACCTTGTTTTTTAGCCATAATCAAAAAATGCCCAGCATAGTTAGAGCCCCACTTATCACTATCACCTTCTCCTTGCCAATAAGAAAAGCCTCCATCATTAGTTTGAAAACCTTGTATTCTATTGATACCTGCATTTATATTATTTATAATTGCTTGTTTGTCGATAAAATCTGCATTGCTAAGTTTTTCAATGAATAACTGTGGAAAAACGCTTGATGTTGTTTGTTCAATACAACCATAAGGATAGCGAATAAGCCATAACAATCTATGGTCTATACCTAATAGAGGTGATGAACTAATAGTAATTTTTCCTTTATTTGAGTTTTTTATAAAAGAAGCAGGAGATTGAATATCTATTATTTGATTTTTATTTAATGCCCAATTTTTTGAAATTATCATATATGGATTTGGTGCTTTTATATCAATTTCTGTAGAATCTTTCATATTAAATGAACTAGATTCTAAGTTAATATCTATATGTTCAATTCCAATCTCTTCTTTTACTTTTCCATTAAAAAATATTGTTTGTGGTTTTTTATCTATAAAATTTATACTTTGAGTTTCTTTATCAAACCCAATAATACCTTTGCTTTTTATATTTACCTTAACATTTTTAACATCATCTTTTATAGGAATTACTTCAATACCAATCTTAAAATTATCATTTATTTTAAGGCTTCTAGGAATAGTTGGCAACATTACAACAGGTGCAGACACCTTTACATCTTTACTAACACTTCCATAACTATCATTATTTACAGCTATTAACATAACCCTTAGGCTTCCTAGATATGCAGGAACTTTAAAGCTGATTTTTGCTTTACCAAACTCATCACTTTTAGTTGGAGGGATAAAATATACAACAGGTTTAAATCTATCTGCTTTATCATCTCTTTGCTTTTTAGTAGTATCACCAATACTATCTTCATCACCACCAATTGAATATACCTTTTCAACTCCACCTTGAATTCTTCCTATAATATAATCAAAAGTATCATAATTAATTATTGGATATTTTGTCTTTGCATAAAAATAATCATAAGGTGAAGGAGTTTTAAAATTTGTTAGATTTATTATGCCCTCATCAACTATTGCTAATGTATATGTAACTTGTTTATTTTGATTATTTGATATTTCAATATCTAATGTGCTATTTGGCAATACCTCATCACTTGCATTTATATTTAAATCTATTTTTGATTTTGTATTTATAATATTTAACGGAACTACACCATATAATCTAAGTGAGCGGTCATTGTCATTTGTATTGTAGTTTTGCAATAAGAATACACTTACATATAAATTTGGTGCATATTTTTCATCAATTTTCACATTAATGCTTGTTTTAATATTATTAGTATCTACAAAATACCTATCAATAATTTCTTCATTATTACTAATAGTAACTAGGGCTTTTGCATTTTTAGTGCTCTCAAATGTTATTACCGCCTCTTCATTATGCCTGTATTTGGATTTATCACTTTTAATTTTTAGCTGTGTAATTTTATCAGCATTAATTGGCTCTCCCCAAGATGAAGCATACAAACTAATAGAGGCACTTTGATTATTTGTAGTATCTCTTACCTCAACTAGTAATTCCCCTCTAGCGTTTGCTTTAAATCTTATATTATTTATAGAGTCTTTACTTGTAATTTCTCCCTTAGCAATTATTGTAGTATTTTTATCAGTTTTAATTGACCTTATATAATCATTATAATTGTCATAATCCCACCACCAAGAATAGTTATTATTATAAACTGTATATTCTAACTTTCTATTTGCAATATGATTTTCATTCTCATCAAGCAATACTACATTTAAATTTATATTATCATCAATCTGTACATATCTAGTTTGTGGAATCTTAATTCCAACAAAGCTATCAAATCTCTTTATATAGACACTCTTTCTAGCAGAAACTTGCCTACCGTTATTCTCATACACCCTTGCTATAATATTAGCTTCTAAATTCTTGTTAATTTTATTTATGTCTTTTAAGTTTAGTATATTTTGTGCATAACCATTTTCGTTTAAAGAACCACTGAAACTTTCATTTTCTACATATCTTAAATTAGTTTGATTATCAAAACTCCAATCTTTATATTTTTTAGAAATAAAATTCTTAGGTGTTATTGAAGCAGTGATATTATACTCTAGATTGCTTGCTTTTGCTCCAAATAAATACTCACTCTGTAATGTTAATTTGATTTTAGAATTCTGCGATAAGTCAATTTTATTTTGAGAATCTATATTTACCTTAATCCTATTTGGAACAACACTCTCAAGTGCAATTTTAGAAGTAAAAATATTATCTCCTATATCTATTGATACATTATATATTCCTGTATCTGCATTTTTTTGAGTTTGAAAAGCATAATAAAACATTCCATCACTTATTGGTTCTAAAATAACATTATTAATCTGTTTTTTACCTCTAGGATTTGTTATTGTAAGTTTTATAGGATGCTTTAGAGATTCTTTATTATTTCTTGCTATGATATTAAGATTTATTGTATCGCCAGGTCTATAAACACCCCTATCCGTGTAAATAAATGCTTTTATTCCATTGTCTACATTTACTCCTTCCGTATCAAATCCATCATCTGGTAATCTTTGAGAAGATAGCTTAATAAGTGCTAAATCATTAGAAGAATCTTGTTTTTTTGCAAATATATAAAATAATTCTTGTTTTTTTAGCTCATCACTTCCTTTATATTTTAATATTGCATTACCATTTTTGTCAGTCTTTGAAGAAGAAATAATTTGATTATTTTTACTAATGCCATCAATAATTACATTGCTTAATGGGCTATTTGTTTTAATATCAAGGGCAGAAACAATAACATTATCTCCATATTTTTGTGCAATTAATGCAATATTTGAAAAAATTAATTCTCTATAAACATTGCCATTGTTATAAAAATAATCATTAATCTTCCACTCTGGAGTTCCACTTTTAAACTTATAATCAACGTTATCTTTATCAAAATGCAAGCTTACTATAAAGATTCCACTCAAATCTTTAATACCACTTAAATCAAGCTCATTTTGAACCCAAATATTTTTCTTATAATCTATATCAATATCACTTTCTTTTACAATGCTTCCCATATAATCAAAATCATATGTATATAGGCTACTTGTGCTATTTTTTAATAAAGAGTAACTTTCTATATATCTAATGATATTATTTGCATAGATTCTCTTAACAACAACCTTTGCTTTTTTAACATTAATGCTTTTAAATGCTATTTTTTTATTACCGCTATCAGGTAAAAAAACACCATTGTTTGAAAAAACTATTTTTGGTTCTTGACTACCAAACACAATGTCTTTTTGATAATTTTTTGCTAAACTTAGATTGTCTTGCGATTTAATTCCTTGTAAAATCTCAAGATTATAATCTTGTTCTTTATTGAAATTACCATTAATAATAATTTTATCATTTAGTTGAGACACTCTAAAATTAACACTAGGAGAGATTTTTATAAAATTATTTAGATTTAAGTTTTGCTTTAAAGGGGCAGAGAATCTAACTTCAATACTTGCATTATCATCTAGTATAGGCTTTATATCAATTATATCTAACCCATCTATACTTTTTGCAACTATATCAAAACTAGTATTTTTAACTAATCCTAAGGATTTATCAATCATTAACTTATATGTTTCATTTTTAGAAGGAATATTAAGTGGTTCAGATAGAATTTGAAATGCCTTATTATCAACTTCTGTAATATTTATTTCAATATTTTTACCTTTAGAATTTAATAATTTTATATTATCCTTTAGGCTTTGAATTGGCACAATTTGAGATATATTTATTATGGCGTCTAATTTTATTTTTGATAAATCCGTGCTATCTTTAATAAAGTCTGCGTTTGTAAGCTCAAGTTCTAAATAATTTGTGCTAAATTCCATTGTAAATGATTTTGGCTTTATATTTGCATTTGCAATTTTATTAATAGCTTCAAAATCAAAAGTAATTTTATAATTATTATTTGGTAAAAATGTCTCATTAGGGAGCAAAGTTAGTGAGTTAGCAGAAGTAAAAATATATTTTCCAATATATTTTTCTTTATTTATTATTATTTCACCGCTAGATTCTATGGGATTATTTAAATTTTGAGTAACATTTTCTTTAAATGAAATTTTAGGTTTAATATCAACATTTACCACTCCTTTTGTTTGGTCTATAAAATAGTTTTTATCATCACTACAAGAACTAACAAATAATACAATAAAACATAATAATATTATATTGATTAATCTCATAAAAACCCTTCTTCTTTTTAATAAATCAAGCTTTTATATCAAAACCAGAATCTAAAATAGCCTCTTTTATTGCTTCTATATTTGCAGGTAAATTAAATACTACATCTAAAGTTTTATTCTCTAAACTTATCTCAATATTCTCTACTCCATTTACTTCAGATACAAACTTCTTAATTTTCTCAACACAATGATTACAACTCATTCCTTCAATTTCTATAATCTCCCTCATTTAAATATCTTTCAATAAAAGTTCTTGAGTATTCATAATCTTAATTCCACTGTCTAAAACATTCTGTGCTATATCTTGAGCCTCCTTTAAAGAGTGCATTGCTGCAGTCCCACATTGGTAAATGTTTAATTCAGGTATATCTTCTTGATTTTTAACTTTCAATACATCTAGCATTGAGGCGCTCCAAGCTTCTTTTACACTATCTTCACTAGGTTTCCCAATGACACTCATATAAAAACCTGTTCTACAACCCATTGGAGAAATATCAATAATTTCAACATCACTTTTATTTAAATGTTCCCTCATAAATCCAGCAAATAAATGCTCTAAAGTATGTATTCCCTTTTGGCTTAAGATATCTTTATTTGGTTTTGTAAATCTTAAATCAAAAACACATACATCATCTCCTTTTGGAGTTTGCATAGTTTTTGCAAGACGAACAGCTGGGGCTGGCATTCTTGTATGATCCACTTTAAAGCTATCTAATAATGGCATATTATTCCTTTGTTAATAAAATTTTAAAATTTGTTATACTAACTTTTATTACTTTAATTGCAAATTAAATTTCAAGATACTTAGATAGATTAAGAAAATATTTTTACTATTTAGATAAACAAGAATAAATTCTAAAATCAAAATTTAGCCTAATAAAACTGAATAAAACTCATTCTTTTTCGATTTTAAAGCCCTTTCTTGTCATCATAAAACTTTGTTCATAAAATATTAATAAACTTATAGATATTCCAACTGCAATAGCAAGTGCTACCGATAATGTTGTTATTAAATTATTTGTAATTTCAACTAATAATTTATATTGTGTGTTAATATCATTTGAAGATGAGAATGATACTATTGATAATATAGTGCGATAGGCATACATGCCTGGTATCATAGGTAAAATTGCAGGGAAAGTTATAATTTCAGTTGGACATTTTAATTTTTTTGCAAAAATAAGTCCTAAGATTCCAACACTAAATGCAGAAAAAAATGTCGCACTTGTTATACCAAAATTATTTTGTTGCATGTAAAATCTAAATGCATGAGCTATGGCAGCAAGTAATGCTGATATTAACAATGTTCTCTTTGGAGGATTGCAAGCATAAGCAAAGCCTAGTCCTGCCACTGCAGCAAAACAGCCATCAATGATTGCAGAGACAAATATTTGCATTTAATACTCCATTCTGACATCTGCAAAACTAAGTGTAGTGTATAACCCAATAGCAATACAAGCAATTAAAATAGCAACACTAATTACGCGTGAAATTCCAATCAAAGAATGTCCATCTAAAATATCAATCACTGAATTTATTAAATAAACCCCCGGTATTAAGAATAATACACTTGACCCAATAGCCACATCTGGGGTTTTAGTAATACCTAAAATACAACCACTATAAGCTACCATA
Source organism: Helicobacter sp. MIT 14-3879 (assembly GCF_003364125.1). NCBI lineage: Bacteria > Pseudomonadati > Campylobacterota > Epsilonproteobacteria > Campylobacterales > Helicobacteraceae > Helicobacter > Helicobacter sp. MIT 14-3879. The sequence continues at coordinate 63,160 of NZ_NXLP01000003.1, read as the reverse complement.
GAAGCAATAAAGGAACATATAACAAAAATAACTCTTAAATCTACTTTTAAAAGCGATAAATAAACTCTTATATTAAATCCAATAAATGTAGAGCAAAAAATAATTGGCATAGAGCCTAGATCTCCACCAAATACTCTACAAAATGAAGCGTTAGCAAGACATACTAATATTAAAGTGCTAAAATAACTATATTTCTTTTTCTTTATGATTTTATAATAATACCTTTTTAGATGTGAAAATGTTATTTTTTCATCATAAGCATGCCAAGATAAAGCACTTAATAGTGAAATAGCATTAAAATTTAAGCCATTATCTTGATAACTTCTTACATAAGTTCTTCTTGTAGAATAATCATTGGGACTTAAAACACTAATTGCAATATTTTTAGAAAAAATTGAGATATATACTTCATATCCAAAAGCTTTGCCAATCCTAGTAACACACTTCTCCACCCTAGAAGTATATGCACCAATTGATAGCATAGTAATGGTATATTCCATTAAAAATTCTGTTAATTCTTGAATTTCTGCTCTTTTTACCATAATCTATATCTACATAAATATATATCTATATATGTTTTTTAAGGCTTTCTAATACTTTTTTAGCGTGATTTGTAGCTTTAACATTGTAAAAAGCTTCTAATATAATATTATTCTTTATTATAAAAGTAGAACGAATAATGCCCATATATTCTCTTCCATACATATTTTTCTTTCCATAAGCACCAAATGCAGATGATATTGTATTATCACTATCACTTAATAAAGTATGTTTTAAGTTATCCTTTTTAATGAATTTTTGATGAGACTCAACGCTATCTGGGCTAACTCCAATTATAACTGCATTTAATTTATTAAATTCATCTAAAAGAGAGGTAAAATCATTTGCTTCAATACTACAACCCTTAGTCATATCCTTAGGATAAAAATATAAAATTACAAATTTATCTTTAAAATCATCCAATGATACTTGCTTGTTGTTTTCATTTTTTGCACTAAATTTTGGTGATTGCTGATTTGCTTCTAATTTCATTTAGTTATTCCTTATTAATAATCATATTATGTTTTATATTTTTAGGATTCTAGCCTAATTTTAGGTTATATTTGAAATAATTTTGCTTAATATGAATGTTTCATTTTGTAACTTAACTAATATTATATGAATTAGATTGCATTATATTGCTAAGTCTATTAATATACTTTATTTTAGAATTTGAAACTATACTTTGTAAATAAAGGGTAATTTTAATACTTTAATTTTAGGAGGTCTTAGGTAATGCAGTGGATTCAGAATTATAATCCTCTTGGGAATTTATGGTTAAGTGCTTTAGTAGCCTCACTACCAATTATATTATTTTTTATTTCTTTGGTAGTTTTCAAGCTAAAAGGTCATACAGCAGGATTATTAACAGTTGCATTATCAACTTTAATTGCAATATTTGTATATGGTATGCCTATAGATAAAGCATTATGGAGTGTTTTCTATGGTGCAATTTATGGTATGTGGCCTATTGCTTGGATTATCATTGCAGCTATTTTCCTTTATAAAATAACAGTAAAATCTGGTTATTTTGATATCTTAAGAGAATCTATAATATCTATTACTCCAGACCAAAGAGTTCAGGTTATACTAATTGGCTTTTGTTTTGGAGCATTTTTAGAAGGTGCAATAGGGTTTGGTGGACCCGTGGCAATTACGGCGGCGTTACTTGTTGGCTTAGGATTAAGACCATTATATGCAGCAGGGCTTTGCATGATCGCAAATACCGCACCTGTCGCATTTGGAGCAGTAGGCATCCCAATTATTGCAATGGCAAAGGTTGTAGATATGCCTGCACTACAAATTTCAACCATGGCAGGACATATGCTACCACCACTTTCACTTTTTATACCATTTTTCTTGGTATATTTAATGAATGGTTTTAAAGGCGTAAAAGAAACTTGGCCTGTTGCACTTGTAGCAGGTGGAAGTTTTGCAATAGTTCAATTCATTACTGCAACAAAATTAGGACCAGAATTACCAGATATCACTTCAGCAATTGCTTCAATTTTTGCTGTCGCAGTATTTTTGCGTTTTTGGCAACCTAAAAATATATTTAAATTTGATGAAAAATCTAATAATGAAAATTCTAAAAATGCTAATTATAGTATAGGACAAATTATTATGGCATGGTTACCATTTGTAATTCTTATTATAGCAATTGTAATTTGGACACAAGATTGGTTTAAAGCATTTTTTGCTCCAGCCATAATCAAAGATGGGGAAGTAATAAAGGAAGCGGGATTTTTTGCCAATTCCGTATTTAATTTTAATTTTCCAAGTCTTGCAGAAATTATACAAATTCCTCCTGTGGTATCAGAAAATAAAGCTGTAAAATCAGTATTTGAATTATCTCTTATTAACTCAACAGGAACTTCAATCTTTATAGTAGCATTAGTAACTATGGTTTTATTAAAAGTTAAAGTTAGCACAGCTATAAAAACATTTGGTGAAACTTTAAATGAAATGAAATTTGCTATTTTAACTATAGGACTTGTTGTTGGATTTGCATTTATAGCAAATTATAGTGGAAGCTCTGCAACATTAGCATTGGCATTGAAACAAACAGGAAATGCTTACGCATTCTTTTCACCTGTGGTAGGCTGGATTGGGGTATTTCTAACAGGAAGTGATACGAGTTCAAATCTATTATTTGGTACACTTCAACAATTAACAGCTCGTCAGCTTGGAATTCCTGAAGTTCTATTCTTGGCAGCAAATTCAGTTGGTGGAGTTGTAGGTAAAATGATTAGCCCACAAAGCATAGCAATTGCTTGTGCAGCTGTTGGTCTAATAGGAAGAGAAGCTGAACTCTTTAAGTTTACAGTTAAATACTCTATCATATTTGTAATTGCTATTGGAATATTTACATATGCTATTGCATTTTGGATTCCTTGGATTATCCCATAATAATTCTTTTTATCAAGCTTTTTAGGCTTATAAATTGAGTCATTTTTAGCTAGAATCTTTAAATTATTTAAAATAATTTAAAGGATAAAAATGTGAATCTAGAGAATAAAAAGATTCTACTCCTTGTAACAGGTTCTATTGCAATATACAAAAGCTTAGATTTAATAAGCTCACTAAAAAAGCTTAATGCAAAAATATTTGTTGTAATGAGTGATGATGCAATAAAATTCATAAATCCTCTTTGTTTTGAGGCAATGAGTGGTAATAAAGTTTTACATTCAAATTCACAAAAATTCATTTTAAACTCTCCTAATCATATAAGCTATGCTTCTCTAGCAGATATTGCAATAGTTGCACCTGCAAGTATAAACACCATAGCCAAGCTTAATTATGGCATAGCAGATACTATAATTTTAGAAACACTTTTTGCATCTAAATGTCCTATATTAATTGCTCCAAGTGCAAATATCAATATGTTAGAATCTCCTCAAACAAAGGCAAATATAAAATCTCTTCAAAAACTAGGATATACAATAATACCTCCTAGAGTAACTCTTCTTGCGTGCAATATCACTGCAAAAGGTGCTATGGCTAGCATAGAAGAGATTATCTTTCATATTAAAAGGAATTTTTTACAAAAGAGTTTTTGGAGAAATAAATCTATAATAATTACAGGAGGAGGTAGTATAGAAAATATAGATGATATTAGACATATTTCAAATAATTCTAGTGGAAAACAAGCCTCAAACTTAGCTTTAGCACTATATTTTTTAGGAGCAAATGTAACTCTTATTAGTTCAAAATTTCCTATTACCCTACCAATTGAAATAAAGAAAATTAAAGTTAATTCTAGCTCTGAATTTAAAAATGAAATGAAAAAAGAATTAAAAAAAGATTCTATACTCATAATGGCAGCAGCCATTAGTGACTATATCCCACAAAAATATCACAAAGGAAAACTAAAAAAAGAATATATAGGAAAATCTTGGAAACTAGATTTAATACAAAATGAGGATATTTTAAAAAATTTACATTGCAGCTTTAAAGTTGGATTCAAAGCAGAAAGTGATGAAGAAACTGCCAAATTAAAAGCAAAAAAAATGCTAGAATCTACTAAAGATGGTGGTAAAGGCTGTGATATGGTGATTTTAAACATAATAAATAAAAATAATAAAATTGGTGATGATAGTAATAAAGTTACAATTTATACAAAAAGTAAGGAGATAAAAATTAACAAAGAAGATAAATTTAATATAAGCATTAAAATAGCAAACTTTATAGAACAAAACTACAGTGCTAAATAGAATCCTTAATATCTCTAAACTATCACAAATTACACAAAACAATAATTTTAAATCTTACAATACAACTTTACCTATATTGCTACAAGTATTAAAAAAAACGAGAATTGGGTATTTATTAAAACTGGGCAATAGTCATATTGAGGCAAGAAGTGCAAGTAATCTTCAAATAGGTTCAAAATACTGGGCTATCATTAATGATAGCAAAGGAGAATTTTTAATCTCAAAGTTAATAAAACAACCTGAAATATTTGAATTATCAAAAAATAGCTCATTGAAGTTTGAAATTAATGAAATTGAAAGTTTATTAAAAACTAAAAATTTAAGCTCAACTTTTTATGAAAGCTTGGTTGATAAGATTACAACTACACAAAATAGAGATGATTTTACTTTTTTATCTAACTCTCTTTTTGCATTTCAAAAAGGAGTTTTAAATATAGTCATAAAAAATAATAAAAAAGATGTTTTATTCCAAATAAAAAAGTTAAAAAACAATAAAATTGATTTTAGTGCAGTTTTTAGCAATCTAGGAATAATCTATGGAAGTATATATAACTCAAATGAGCTGCTTTTAAAAGTGCAATATAATAATGTAAAAAATATATTAGAAAGTAATACAAAATACTTGGAAGGCTTTAATGAAATAAAAATTATTGTCGAAGATTTTGTATTGTTATTTGATATTAAAAGAGAAAATATCCTTGATTTAGAAGTATAAAATTACACATTTTAAAGATTTTATAAAAACTTGAATTTAAATTCATAGTATTTTATTTAAAAATAATCTATACTTGCAATCAGGCTTTAGAAAGCCAATTTTTATAATGGAGAGTAGAAATGTCTGTTAAAATTACTGATACATGTATTTCTTGTGGTTCTTGTATAGATGAGTGTCCTGTAAATGCAATAGTAGATGATGATGATAACCCAACAGGTGAGGGAATTTATTATGTTTATGGGGATAAATGCGTAGAATGTGTAGGACATAATGACGCTCCAGCTTGTGCTACTGCCTGCCCAACTGAAGGCTGTATAGTATGGAGTGCTTTAGGAAGTGTAAATAGAGATGAGATTGGCTTAGACCAAAGAAATGATGATGTCCCTTGTGTATAATATAATAGCTTAGGCTTCTAAGCTATTATTTGCTAAAAACATAGCTGCTTCAATATAACTTTCAATACTAACATTTTTACCTTTATAAGCTATATCAAATCCTGTTCCGTGGTCTACTGAAGAGCGTAAAATAGGGATACCTAATGTTACATTAATACTCTTTTCAAAATATAATGCCTTAAGTGGGGCTAAGCCTTGATCGTGATACATAGATACAAAAATATTATATTTAGAACGATTATTTGGATTAAAAGCACTATCTGGAGAAATAGGTCCTATAAATATCTTAGAATTTAATTTTTTATTTACAAAGTCAATTGCCTCTTTGATAATAAAATCTTCATTACCTAAAATCCCACCATCACCTGCGTGAGGATTTAAACCTAAAACTAGGGCTTCTTTAAAAGTAAAACTTCTCTTAAAATCAAGTAAAAAATCGCTAAGAGATTGAAATGTAATACTTCTACTAACATCTTTTAGTGGAATATGATCGCTAAAGAGAGCTACAAACATCTCCTTACAACCTAACATCATAATCCCTTTTTTGTTAAACTTATAGCTTAAATACTCTGTATGCCCGAGAAAATTAACACCAGCCTTATTCCAAGCAAATTTATTAATCGGCAAAGTTAGGATTCCATCAATTTTTTTTTCTATTGCTAAATTGAGAGCCTCTTTAAAACTAATAAAGCTGTATTCTCCACTCTCCTTGCTTAATATTGAAGGCTTAATTAAAGTGTTATTATTAATAGAATTCTTTAAATTTGTAGAACAAAATTCTTTTATAGGAATAATCTCTAAATCTTTTGGAATATTATATTTTAATATCTTTGCACCACATTCTAAAACCTCAAAATCAATAACATAAAAGGGTTTGATTAGATTTTTAACTCTATTATGAGCCTTTAGTAATATCTCAAGCCCTATGCCATTGACATCTCCTACACTAATTGCTATTTTTTTCATCTCTTAAGTCTAATTAACATTTCTTTTATAGCACATTCTAAGCCACAAAATACTGCTCTAGCAATAATGCTATGCCCGATGTTTAGTTCTGTAATTTCCTTAATTTTGACTATTTCTACAACATTTTGATAATTTAACCCATGTCCAGCATATACATCAAGTCCTAAATCTCTAGCTAACTTTGCACCCGAAAAGATATTTTGTAAAATAATATTATACTTTTCTTTTGGATTATCTATATCAAGCTTATTTGGGGTTTTATTAAGATTTGTATTTAATACTAAAAATAAGTTTGCAAATGCTCCTGTATGAATCTCTATTGCATCAGCCCCTAAATCTTTTGATCTCTTTATATCATCTTTATTTGCATCTATAAATAATGAAACCCTTATCCCATTATCTTTAATTTTATTAATAACAGGTTTTAGTCTATCATTTACTAAAAGTCCTCCTTCGGTGGTTACTTCAAGTCTATTTTCTGGCACAAGAGTAATTGTATGAGGCTTAAGAGAAATTAAGTAATTGATAATCTCTTTATTAATGCTGGATTCTATATTTATAGGGATATGAGATGAGTCTATTATCCTTTTAATATCCCAATCATTCATATGTCTTCTATCTTCTCGTAAATGAGCTGTAATTTGATTTGCACCCGCATTTTTTAGTATAAAAATAGCCTCTAGGATATCTGGTTCATTTATTTTTCTAGCCTCTCTTAATGTAGCTATATGGTCTATATTTACACCTAACTTCATAATCACTCCTTAAAAAATTTATTCTACTTATACTAAAGACAATCTAATGATACTTTAAAATCTTAGATGCCCTAAATGCTATTTTTTTATCCTCATACATATCAAAATACTTAAATTGTTCTCCACTTTGACGCACTCCCCTTAATATATCTCCACTATTACGATACTTTAAATCAAGTTCTGCTATTTCAAACCCGCTAATAGTGCTAACAAAATCTTTCAATCTAAGAGAATTTGCATTATTAGTATATAAAAAACAATACCCCTTCATTCCATTTCTACTAACTCTACCACGAAGCTGATGAAGTGTTGCAAAACCTAGTCTTTCAGCCCCCACTATAATAATACTTGATAATCTAGGAAGTGAGATTCCAACTTCAAAAAGCGTAGTTGCAATAAGCAGAGAACCTTTATCTCTAAATTCCTCTAAAATCTCTTCTTTCATCTTATCTTTTCCGTGTGTAAAATAAACATTACTAAAATTTTTCTGCCAAAATGCTTTTCCCTCCTCTATTGACTGATAAGAAATACTATCACTTTTTTCAACTAAGGGATAAATGATAGCCACTTGTTTATTAGATTTAATATCATTTTTAATATGGCTTAATAGGTTATTAAAATCTTTCTTAGTGATAATTTTAGTAGTTATATCTTTTTTAAATGGTAAATCTTTAATAAAACAAAAATCAACTAAATTAGATTCTATCATTGCCATAGTCCTAGGAATTGGTGTAGCAGAAAATTGAATACAATGAGGTTTTTTACCCTCAATGCTTAACATTTGCTCTAATCTTAATCTTTGATTTGTGCCAAATCTATGCTGTTCATCTGTCATAAATAAATCAAACTCGCTTAGTTCTCTATACAAAAGTGTGTGTGTACCTATTAAAAAATCACAATCATTAATAATAGAATCTTTCAATGCAATCTCTATTCTAACATTTTTTGGTAAAAATTTCTTTGCCTCAACATAAAGCTGATTTGCAAGAATAGTAGTAGGAGCTAAAAGCAGAGATTTTTTAGGATATGCCATCATTACACAAGTAAGTATTATAATGGTTTTTCCACATCCAACATCTCCCATTACAACACATCTAGTAGCCTTATTACTACTTAACTTAGATTTTAAAAAATCTATGCAATTACTTTGTCCCTTTGTTAAAGAAAATGGAAGACTTTTTATAAAATCTAAATAATTTCCATTTAATACATTTGTAGCAATAAACTCTCTTTTCCTGCTCTTTAAACCCTGCATATAATAATATATTTCAACAAATTTTAATGCCTCTAAATAAATTCCAAAAAAGCCTCCCTTGTTTTGAAAATTATTCACAAACTCTTTATTTGGGTGAAATATCTCATAAATAGCATTAATACAGACAGCATCTAAGCCTAATGTCTTTAAATCATGTTTATTAATTATTTTTTTAAAAACTTCATTTAATGTATTTTGCTTTATTTTTATAGTGGGAAAATTCATTAAAATTTGATTAATATTATTAATTATTTTTGGTTGATTCATCTGCCAAGCATTATTAAACTCCAATTTACCTAAAATATAAATCTCCTTATCAAGCCTAAAAATAAGGCTATGAAAAGGCTTTGGAGAAAATATATTAATCTCTAAAAAGCTATCAAAATCAAGCATTAAAGCTCTAAGTTTTAAGATTTTATTAAATTTCTTTTTATCTGTGATTCTAACTCTTAAAGCTCCACTCTGCTCGCTTAAATTAGTAATTAAAAATGTATTTGTATATGATTTTGGAGTATATAAAATAGCTTCAAATAAATTAAAAATACCAATTTTATTAAGAATTTCATTCATTAATTACTATACTAAAGCCTAGATTATTAACTTCTTTATGCGATTTAATATAAGAATTTAGCTCCTTTAGGCTTAATTCACCTATCTTTTTAGTTAATATATCATCATAATTTAAATTTAGCCCTCTATTGAAATTAATATATTTTTTGTTAAGTCTTTGAGAAAGGGTTTCATTACTTAAAACCCTAGAACCTAATATATATGCCTTTGCATCGTCTAGCTCTTTTTGTGATACACCATTTGCAATGAAATTTGCAATAGTTTCTTTAACTGCTTTAATTGCTTCATCTTTATTTTCTATTTTTGTTTGTAAATAACCTATGGTATTAGAAGTAATGTTATTTATAGAATTATAAAAATATGCAGAATATGCCAATCCTCTCTTTACTCGTATCTCTTCCATTATCCTTGAGCCAAAGCCTGAACTACCCATAATAAAGCTCATAACTTGAGCCTTATGTAAATCTGCTTCATAACTACTAAAGTTAAATGGTGAAGCAAAGTAAATATAAGCTTGTTTTGTTGGCTTAACAATAGAAATCTCACTATTTCTGTCTATCTTTGGCAAGTAAGTTTTTGGCTCAATCTTTTTGCCATGCTTTAAAAATGCTAAAGAATTTGATAATTCTAATTTAATACTCTCTAAATCTAAATCTCCACCAACTAAAACTACCATATTTTCTAATGTTAGAGTATCTTTAACATAATCCTTAACATCGCTAAGAAAAATATTATTAATATCTTTTATTTCACCAAATGAGCTATTTTCTAATGGAGTATTTTTAAAAATCATTTTATTTAGATTATAAGAGGCAATATAATCAAAGTCATTTTCTTTAGATAAAATATAATTGATTAAGTTTAATTTTGTTTGATTGTAGGCTTCTTTTGTTAAGTTTGAGTCAATAAGCAAATCCCTCAAAGCACTTAATGCTTCATCTTTCTTTTCTTTTAGAAATTCTAAATTAAACTTCAGAGTTTCTAAACCACTACCGACATTTAAGCTAATAGCGTTAGATTCTAACTCATCTGCAAACTTAATTTCTCCTTTACTTTTAGTTCCCCTCTCTAGCATATCTGCACTAAATGAACTTAGTGCTACCTTTTTTTCATACACACTTCCTCCACCATAAAATATAACACTAATCCTTCCTATTGGAAGTAAATTTGAAATCTCATAAATTACAGGAATCTTAACATTATTAATATCTATATAAGTTAGCCCATCATTTAATTCTTTTACCATACTATGCTCCTTTTTAGGCTCTAAAGCACACACTAAATTTATAATCATAAAAGATATTATAAAAACTCTAAACATTACTTTTCTCTTCTCTATTTTGCTATTAACACATTTTTAAAATATTATAAGCAGTATCGCGAATCGCAGGTATCTCACCTGCATCACGGATAACTTTAATCATCTCATCAGTATTCATTTTATTTCTAGCCCCAGCAGAAGCTACAACATTTTCTTCCATCATAGTGCTTCCTAAATCATTAGCACCAAATGACAATGCAAGCTGACCTACAAATGAACCCTGAGTAACCCAACTACTTTGAATATTTTTAAAATTATCAAGATAGATTCTAGAAGCACTAAGGTATCTTAAATATCTATTTGAAGATGCTTTTTTAATATGTGGGAATTCACTTTGAAGAGGAGTATTATCAGGTTGAAAACTCCACAATATAAAGGCTCTAAAGCCATTTGTCTCATCTTGAAGTTCTCTAATTAATCTAAAATGATTGATTATGTCCTCTTCATTATCTACACTTCCAAACATCATTGTAGCAGTAGTTTTCATATCTAAGTAATGAGCTTGCTTATGTATCTCAATCCATTCTAATGAATCTAACTTTTTTGGGGCAATTATATCTCTAACCCTATCACTTAATACCTCTGCTCCAGCTCCAGGTATCGAGCTAAGTCCTGCTTTTTTTAAACTTTCTAAAGTTTCTTTAATAGAAACTTTAGATACTTTTGAGATATAATCAATTTCTATTGCAGAAAATCCATGTATTGTAATATTTGGATATTTATTGTGTATATGGCTAACTAAGCTCTCATACCAATCTAGCTTTAATGTGGGATGAACACCACCTTGAAATAATATCTGTGTCCCACCAATAGCAATTAACTCATCGATTTTTTTATCAATCTCTTCAAAACTTAAAATATAACTACCCTCTTCATTTATACGCCTCTTAAACGCACAAAATTTACAATCAACCCAGCAAATATTTGTATAGTTTATATTTCTATCAATTATAAAAGTCGTAATCTTATCGCTATGAAGAGTATTTTTAATCTCATAAGCCCTCTTTCCTAGTGCTTTTAGAGGAGTTTCTTTTAGATGCTTTAAAATCTCATTTTCATTAATTCTACTCAAAGTTTTACCTCCATTTAAAATCTAGTTCCCATAGTAAATTCAAATCTTGATACATCATCATAACTTTTTGGCTTAATAGCAATAGGGAAAACAAACACTAGTGGTCCAATAGGCGATACCCACTCTAATGCAAAGCCCCAACTCATTCTTGATAAATCAGAATCATTAAAGTTTCTAACCCCTAGCATTCCAAAGTCAAAAAACATTGCAACACGCATATTTATAGCTTCTATAATACCATAACTTATTTCAACACTATTTGTAAACATATAATTCCCACCAACTCTTAAATTTTTATCATTTCTGGGGCTTATAGAATAAGTCCTAAAGCCTCTAACTGTCCCTATACCACCCATATAGAATGTCTCTGTAAATGGAATATAACCTATATCAAATATAGCTCCAATTTGGGCTTTATATCTTAAAATCAAATCAAAATCAACTAAGTTTTTTAAATGATAATAAAACCCTGCTTTCCCATAGAGTTTAATGTATTTTGCATTTCCTCCAAGCCCTGCAAACTCACTTGTAGCTTGTAAAATAGCACCATTTTTAGGAAAATAATAGTCATCTGTATTATCAAAATAAATTCCCGGAGTTAATGTGCTTTTTAAAATACCATTTCTTGGATAAAGTCCTGAATATAGCACATCTTTATAGTCATATAGCTTTGATTTTGCTAATCCATAAGTTAAATTTATGCTTAATTCATCAGTTAGGTTTCGCCCCACTCCTATATTAAAACCTGTTGAATTCTCAATATAATCATAATTATCAAAATAACTTCTAAATACATTTATTGAACCACTATATTCAGAATCTAGTATTCTAGGATTGCTAAGACCTATGTTATAAAGCTGATTATACTTACTCCAATTAACTTGTAATTGCACACCAACGCCTGTTCCAAAGAGATTTCTCTCTCTAATAGAACCATTTATCATCAATTTATCATAACTACCATAACCAATCCCTGCCATAATCTCGCCTGTCCTACCCTCTACTACCTCAACTAAAAGATTCATAGAAGTCTCATCTATTCTAATTTCACTAATATTTACTTTATCAAAAAAACCACTACGACGAAGTGCATTTTCACTCTTTCTAATATTTGTAATATTATAAATATCTCCAGGAGCAATTATCATCTCACGTCTTATAATTCTATCGCTACTTGTAGTATTTCCTGTAATAATAATATCATTAATATGAACTTTTTTGCCTATATTGATATTATAAGTTATTGCAACCTCTCTGTTTTCTACATTCTTATTTAAATCTGGTGAAACTACAACAAAAGCATAACCTTTATCCATAATATAAGACTTAATAGATTCTACATCTTGCCTTAAAGTTTGGACATTAAAAAATTCTCCAATCTCTATTTTTAAAAGATTTTTTATATCCTCTTCTTTAAATAGATTTTCAATATCATCATTTTTTTTGATAATAATTTGGCTAACCTTGTATCTCTCTCCCTCATTTATCTTATAGAGCAAAGTTGCATCATAGTTTGAAAAATTAGCATTCAAAAGAGGTGTAGAAACATTTGCATCAAGATAACCTTTTTGCATATAAACATCTTGGATTCTTAAATTATCATATTCTAATTCTTTTAATTTTAACTCCCCGCTTGGCCACCAAGGAAGCCAACCTAACCAACTATGCCTTTCTCTATTTGCACTAAAAGCCTCTATATCGCTTTTATCTAAAGTTGAGCCTTCATAATAAGATTTTCTAATAATAATATTTTCACCCTTATTAACATTAAAAGTAAGGCTAATAGAATCTTCTATTTTAGCTGTATCTACTTCAACAACAGAACCATATAAACCCTTTTCTTCTAGTGCATTTATAATCACTTCTTTAGCGTGTTTTTCTTTATAAATATCATAAGTATCGCCTTTTTTGATATTTATTTGTTTTGTAATTTCTTCTGTTTCTTGCTCATTTCCAAAACCTTTTATTTCAATATTGCTAATTCCGGGCTTTTCAACAAAACTAAAAGTTAGCACTCCATTATCAAAACTAGCATAAACATCATTGAAATAATCTTGTTTATAAAATGCAATAATTGCTTGATTAATTTTTTTAGAATCTAGTTTATCACCTACTTTTAATCCAGATACTTCATTTGCTATTAAATTAGACATTCTAATTAAGCCATCATATTTAATAGCTTTTATTTCATCTGAAATACATAACGAAATCAAAAACAATATTGCAATAAAAATTTTCATCAAAATAAGCCTTTTAGCCTTATTAAAAAATTAAAATGATAATTATACTTTAAATATAAAAGAGTTATAATTTTACTTGAAATTTATCAAGTAATTACAAATATTTTTAAAGATATTGTTAAATGCAAGGATATTATTAAAATGAAAATTGGAATAATTGGGCTTGGGCTTATGGGTGGCTCGCTTGGACTAGCACTAAAAGAAAAAAGAATAGCTAGTATGATAGCTGGAAGTGATATAAATGAGTTTCATAGACGACAAGCATTGTATTTAGGGCTTGTAGATGAATGCTTGGATATGGAAGAAATAATACAATGTGATGTAGTTTTTATATGCACACCCGTAAATGCAATAGTTGATATTATAAAAAATATAAAATCTCTAAAAGCAAATCAAACAATAATTGACTTTGGTGGAACAAAAAGAGAAATAATTAAAGCCATACCAAAAAAATTAAGAAAAAATTTCATCTCACTTCACCCTATGTGTGGAACTGAAAACTTTGGTCCAAAGGCAGCTTTTAAAGATTTATACAAAAATCAAATTATGATTTTTGTTGATATTATTAATAGTGGTGAGTATCAAATAGACCTAGCAAAAAATATTTGCATACAACTTGAAATGAATATTATAAAAATGGATTCTAAAAGCCACGATAGACATACTGCATTCATTAGCCATATGCCTCATATTTTAAGTTATGCTCTAGCAAATATGGTACTCAAGCAAGAAAACCCACAAGATATTGTATCAATAGCTGGTGGAGGATTTAAATCAATGAGTAGGATCTCAAAAAGCAGTGGTGTTATGTGGAGTGCTGTTGCAAAACAAAATAAAAGTGAGATTCTGAAGTCAATAGAGTTATTTGAAGATGAATTAAATATAGCAAAAACACTAATACAAAAAGATGATTTTGAAAAACTAAGAGAATGGATGAATAACGCAAATAAACTAAGAGAGATTATATAAGATGATTTTTATAATTGCATTTTTAGGGGCTATTACCCCGGGACCTGATATTATATTAGTTTTAAGAATGGCTTTAAAAGATGGCTTTTTAAATGCGTTTTATACGCTTTGTGGAATTGCTAGTGGGTGGATAATATTTTTAACAATTCTATACTTTGGCTTTGCACATATTATAAAAGGTGATATTGCCCAAATTATACTTGGATTTTGTGGTGGAATCTATCTAATATATTTATCTTATCTATTATTTAGTGTAAAAACAAATGATATAGATTTAGAAGGAAAAAAACTTAAACTAGATAATAAAGGTAAGAAAAATATCTACCTAAAAGGGCTTTTGGTTAATCTATCAAACCCAAAAGCAATAATATTTTTTAGTGCTATTATTGCACCGTATATGGATAGAAGTCCTATAATAAACTTAATATTATTATTTTGTGGATTAAGCTCTGCATTTCTAATGGTAATAATGATTGCCATTTATTTTAGAGGTTTTATCACAAATAAACTATTTAATATAATAGATAAAGTTTGTTCTATTGTATTTTTAGGATTTGGAATTGTATTACTTATAATGGCATTTAAAAAAATAGGAATTATTATATGAATCTCCTAATAACAGGCGGAGGGACTGGAGGGCATCTAAGTATTGCAAGGACTCTAGCTTTTGAGTGCAAAAATAGAGGAATAAATGTATTTTATATTGGCTCTACAAGTGGGCAAGATAAACTTTGGTTTGACAATAATGAAAATTTTACTAAAACATATTTTCTAAACACAACAGGCATTGTTAATAAAAAAGGTGTTAAGAAAATAAATGCTCTAAACTTAATGCTAAAAGCAATACTAGAATCTAAAAAGATTCTAAAACAAAATAATATTAATGCAGTAATTAGTGTGGGTGGATTTAGTGCGGGAGGTGGAGCAATAGCCGCCATAATAAATAAAATACCACTTTTTATACACGAGCAAAATGCAATCTTTGGAAAGCTAAATTCTATATTAAGCCCATTTGCAAAAAATGTCTTTAGCTCTTTTGAAATAAAGTCTAATAAATTTATTAAAACTTCATATCCAATCAATGATGAATTCTTTAAATATGCAAGAAAAAGAGAACAAATAAAGACTATATTGTTTTTAGGTGGTTCTCAAGGGGCTATGGCAATAAATGATTTTGCCATCAATCTTGCTAATGATTTGCTTAAAAGAAATATAAAAATAATTCATCAATGTGGAATAAATGATTTTAATAGAGTAAAGAAAGAGTATCAAAAAATGGGATTAGATTCTAAAATATCTCTATTTTCTTTTGATAATGCTTTAATTAATAGAATGACAGAGGCTGATTTTTGCGTTAGTAGAGCTGGTGCAAGTAGCCTTTGGGAGCTATGTGCAAATAATCTTCCTACTTTCTTTATTCCCTATCCATTTGCTGCAAAAAATCATCAATACTTCAATGCACTATTTTTAAAAAAGCTGAATTTATGTGAAGTTATAGAACAAAAAGATTTAAATAAAGATATATTTTTAAAATATTTAGATTCTATTAATTTAAGAAAAATTAGCAGAGGATTATCTACTATAATCTCAGCTAATGGAGCAAAACAAATTATAGATAAAGTATTGGAGAAAATAAATGATATTTAGGCTTTTAGGTGGGCTTGGTAATCAAATGTTTATATATGCTTTTGCAAAGGCTTTACATAAAGAGGGCTGTGATATAGTAATTGATGGTAGTTTATACAACTATAATACTACTAGAAATATATTATTAGATAACGAAAAATTAAAACTATATAATATAAATGAAAAAATGGGGGGGGGGATTAAGTCAGTTAGAAAATGTGAGATTGAAAACTTTAATATAAGTTTAAAAATTAGCAAAAACCTCCTATTAATTTAAAATCAATCTATAAAATTTTAATATATAAACTTATGAAAGATGAAAGAGATTATTTTATATTTAAAATATCTGAAAGTAATTTAAAATTAAATGATGAAAATATTATTAGTATTGTTAAGCAAATGAATAATAAAAATTATTTTATAGGTTGTTTTCAAAACCTAAATTGTTTTAAAACAATCACCCCCATACTTAAAAATGAATTTAGCTTAAAAACTCCACTATCAAAAAATAATGAAAAATTAAAAAAGAATATTTTAGAGACTAGGAATTCTGTATTTTTGCATATTAGAAGGGGTGATTATCTAACAAACAATAATTATTGTTTTGTAAAACTAGGAGCTGGGTATTATAATGGTGCTCTTAGGATAATCAAAGAGAGGCTAGATAATCCACATATTTTTGTATTTAGTAATGATATAGAGTTTTGCAAAAATAATCTAATTAAAAGCCTAGATTCTAATATCATTAAAAATATGGAATTTAGCTTTATTGAAGGCAATGATGAAGGAAATGCTAGTGAAGAAATGGAATTAATGAAAATGTGTCAAAATGCAATCATAGCCAACTCTACTTTTAGTTGGTGGGCTGCATATTTAATGGATAATAAAAATAAAATTGTAATTACTCCATCTGCATTTTTCTATGATGATACAAACCCAAAAGTAAAACATATACTGCCAAAAGATTGGATTGTAATAGATTATATATGGGGAATGGAAATAAAATTATAAGGTGTAGCTATAAGCCGGATTCTGTTAAAAGCGATTATTTATCTAAATGCTATTTCACAATAACATTTCAGCAAAGAGCTAAAAATATGGAGCTTATAACCTACTCTTCTTGCTACGAATTGGGTTTGCATTGCGATTTTAATTACTTAAAATCCGGTGAGCTCTTACCTCGCCATTTCACCCTTACTAAAATATTTAGTGGTTTATTTTCTGTTGCACTTTCCCTTACCTTACGATAGCCATCTGTTAGATGGAATCCCGCTCCATTGTAGTCCGGACTTTCCTCTTAAAGATATTAAGCAATCGCCCACTACACCATAGAGAAAATTATAATATAAAGTTATTTATTGTTGGTTTAAATATATAAATAATATGCTATTTTTGGTTTTAGGTGATTATATTGGTCATTTAAATTGAACTTAAAATATTTTGTCTATTGAATTATTTATTTTTCTTGCTATACTTAAATTTTTAGTAGTAACAAAATTATAAGGAAAATATTATGGAAGTATTAGAAAACTTTAAAAAAGAAATTAACAATGGATTTACAATTGTTGATTTTTATGCACCTTGGTGTGGCGATTGTGTTAGAATAGAGCCTATATTAAAAGAACTAGGTAAAGAATACAATATTCATAAAATTAATATTGATGAAAATGAGAATCTATCAAATGAGTTTGGGATTCAGAGGATTCCTACATTGATATTTTTCAAAGATGGAAAAGAAGTTGGGAATAGGCTTGTAGAGCCAAAATCAAAAAGCCAAATATTAGAGGAGATTAAAAAAATATAATGAAAAAAATACTAAAAATTATATTATTACTTGCAATAGGGATATTTGTAGTAGGTTGTGCAGGAAGTGGAAATATATCAAATATAGTAGAAAGTAAGCTATATAAGATTAAATATATATCGCAAAATGGAGAAACAATAATAGCTCCATTAAATGAAAATGTAGCAACACTAGGATTTGAAAATGATAGGATATACGGTAATGCTGGTTGTAATAGATATTTTGCTGGTATAAGCTGGAGAGATTCAAATAGCATAGATATTTCTCAAGCAGGTTCTACTAAAATGATGTGTTCTGATGATGAAGCAAATAATTTTGAGTATAAATACTTAAAAAATTTGGATGGAAATTTTATAATTACAAATAATGGTAATGAAATATTGTTATCAAAAGAAAATTTTATCATAGCATTAGACATTAATACACAAGACAAAAATACTATTAATGATATGGATGAAGAAGAAAATATCGAAGAATAAATCTTTAAAATATTTTTATAATCTTAAAGATTATAAAAATATACACTTATAATATTTAATAAATTATATCTTTCTTATTCTTCTTGTTTAAACATTTATCACAAAGCACAAAAATTCTTAGATTATCACTAACAAGCTCACATTGGAGAGATTTGGCAATTTCAACTTGTTTATTTCTAATATCATCATCAATAAATTCCATAATATTCCCACAATCAAGACAAATAATATGATAATGATGTTCTTTAGCGGCTATTTCATATCTTTTACCGCTTTTATCAGCTTCAATAGAAGTAACAAAACCATAAGTTTCTAAAAATTGCAAAATTCTATATACAGAAGAAAGAGATGAATCTTTATTGTCATTTTTAAGCTTTAAGGCTATTTCTTCAGGGCTTAGATGAATCTTGCTATTATAAATTAAAGATAATACATATTCTCTTTGTTTGCTAGTTTTTAATCTCTTTGCCATAACTACTCTCTGCAATCTTGACATAACAGAATCTAGAGATTCTGTTCTTTTAATTTTTATATTATCTGATACCATCGCACATTCCCGCTTTTATAAAATAAATTGTCTAAAATTATACTAGATTCAATGAAATATTGCTAAAATTCGTAAAATTTTTAATAATCTTAACATAAATATAGGAGGATAAAATGTTTGGTTCAAGGTCTAATGATAATCATAACGGGCAAATAGAAGCTCTAAAAAAAGAAATAGAAACTCTAAAAAAAGAGTGTGAAATTTACAAAGCTATATCTGGCTTTTCACAAAGTGAAAATATAATTGCAATACAAAACAATGAAATCATTTTTAAAAATGACAAAACATCCTCACTAAAAAACCTAGAGGCAATTAGAGCTGAACTAAAAGAAGATATTAACAAAATTACTACTGATGATTATGACTTAATAGTAAAATCAAAAAGAGTAAATGATATAACAATTTATTCTTTAATTGAAGTTAATCCAAGATTAAGTAGTGGTGGATTAGACATACTTCAAGCTTATAATGACTGTATTAAAAGTGGGACAATTTCATCTCAAAATACTTTTGTAGAATTAGTAGAAGAATTAAAAAATATTTTTGATAATGCTTCAAATGCAGTTGAGGGTATGTCAAAAGGATTAGATATTGCAGATAATTCTTCACAAAAAATAAATATATTGTATGAAAAAATGCAAAATGCAACTAACCTAGTGAGCTCACTTACACAAAGAAGCAATGAAATTACAAATGTAATTTCATTAATTGATGATATAGCAGAACAAACAAATTTATTAGCACTTAATGCAGCTATTGAGGCAGCAAGAGCTGGGGAACACGGAAGGGGATTTGCAGTTGTTGCTGATGAGGTTAGAAAACTAGCTGAAAAAACTCAAAAAGCCACAAAAGAGATTGCTATTGTTGTAAAATCAATGCAACAAGAGGCAAGCGATATACAAACTAGCACCGAAGAAATTAATGAAGTAACAGAAAATGTAAAAGAAAATGTAGATGTTTTGCATGGAATGGTGAAAGAATTTAGAGATATTGCAACGATTGCAAAATTAAAAATTTCTTGCTCTAATGATAGAGTATTCTGTGGACTTGCTAAAATAGACCACTTATTATACAAACAAGCACTATATTCATTAGTTTTTGGAATGTCAAATGAATTTAAACAAGTTGATGGAACTTCTTGCAGGTTTGGAAAATGGTATTATGAAGGAAATGGTAAAAAAGAATTCTCAAACACCTCTTCTTACAAAAAAATTGAATTACCACACTTAACAATTCACAATGAAGCAAATACCCTTGCATCAAGTCTTTTGGATACAAATAAGACTACGCCAAAACATTTTATAGATGATAAAATTAAGATAGTAGAGGAATCTGGAAATCATATTTTTAGTGCAATTGATGAAATGCTAAATGAAAAACTATCAGCAACAAATTCTCAAATGCAAACAATATTACAAACTATGCAACAAAATAAGTCAAGCTAAATAACCATTGTTTTACAAACAAGAATTAGATTTACTAAATAAAAATAAAACTCTAAGAGTTAGAAGAATATTTTCCAACTCTTATTTAGACTTTGCTTCTAATGATTACTTAGGACTTTCCTATAATAAAACATCTATAAAAAAAGCCTACAAATTAGTGGTAAATAAAAAACTTAACTCTCCTAGAGCCTCTATGCTTATAAATGGATATTCAATTTTGCATAAAAAACTAGAATCTACCCTATCTAAGATTAATAATTTTCAATCCTGTATTTTATTAGGAAGTGGATTCCTAGCAAATATAGCATTATTTGAAACATTGGTTAGAAAAAAAGATATATTATTTATTGATGAGGAATATCACGCAAGTGGAATATTAGCTACAAAGCTTATAAAAAATGTATGCTTTTTCAAACATAATGATTGTAGAGACTTAGAAACTAAAATCAAACAATATTCAAAAGATATAAAATACAATAGAATCTTAATTGCAATAGAAGGTATATATTCTATGAGCGGTGATATAGCAAAAAAAGAATTTACAAAAATTGCTATAAAATATAATGCTATATTAATAGTTGATGAAGCCCATAGTAGTGGGACTTTGGGAGATAATTTACTAGGATATTTTGACTTTTATAATATAGATATAAAACCAAATTTTATTAAAATGGGAACTTTAAGTAAAGCTTATGGTAGCTATGGGGCTTACATATTATCGAGTAAGCATATTAATGATTACCTACAAAGCAGGGCAAAGCCTATTATATATTCTACCGCCTTAAGTGCTTTTGATACTGCGCTAGCATTGGTTAATATCAAATATATTCAAAAGAACAAAAAACACTTTAATAATAAATTAAAAATTATAAAAAAAATCATTTTAAAAAATATACAAATTAAATTAGACTCTCAAATATTTTCTATAAAATTTCATAATCAAGAAGAAATGATAAAAAAAGCTAATTTTTTAAAAAAGCATAATTTTTTAGTTGGTGCCATAAGAAAACCAACGGTTAATATGCCTACTTTAAGAGTTATTTTATCACTTAAACATAACAAAAAGGATATTTACAATCTATGCAATTTATTAAAAAAATAAACAAGAAGATATTTCTAACAGCTTTTATACTAATCATTATTTTTGTTGTAGGAATAATTAGTATAGCCGTTTATGACACACAAAGTAAAGTAATTCAAGTAGTAAATTATAAACCAAATATTGCATTAAAAATACTAGACAGAAAAGATAGGCTTATTGCAAATGTATTTGAAAATGAATTTAGATATTATGCTAATTTTGATGAGATTCCACCAAAGGTGATAGAAACACTACTTGCAGTTGAAGATACAATGTTTTTTGAACACAGTGGCATAAACCTTGATGCAATTATGAGGGCAATGCTTAAGAATATTAAAAGTGGTGGGTTAAATGAAGGGGGCAGCACTATTACCCAACAGCTAGTAAAAAATATTTCACTAACTAAAGATAGAACAATAGATAGAAAGCTAAAAGAAGCAGTAATTACTTTACAGGTTGAAAAGCTATTAAATAAAGAAGAAATACTAGAAAAATACTTAAATTACATATTTCTTGGTAATGGATTCTATGGCATCAAAACAGCTGCTTATGGATATTTTGATAAAGAGCTTTCAAATCTAACTTTAAAAGAAATTGCTATGCTTATGGCTCTGCCAAAAGCACCATCATATTACAACCCTATTACAAATTTTCAAGCCTCTATCGCTCGAGCTAATACTATTATAGAAAGATTGTATTCTCTCGGCTGGATTGATAAAAATGAGTATGAGACTGCATTAAAAGAAACTCCAAAGGTGTATAATAAGACATTAACACAGAATCTTGCTCCATATATTGTTGATGAAGTATTAAAGCAACTTACAAATATTAAAGACTTAAAGACTGGAGGGTATATAGTAAAACTAAATATTGATTTAGACTATCAGCAAGTGGCACAAAATGCTCTAAACAATGGCTACAATAATATAATAAAAAGGCTAGATTCTAGAAACAAAAAAGAAAATAAAGAAACTAATATTGAAAGTTTAAATGGTGCTATTGTTGTTACTCAAAGCAAAACAGGAAATATCTTAGCTCTAGTTGGAGGAATAGACTATACAAAAAGTAACTTTAATCGTGCCACTCAGGCAAAAAGGCAATTCGGTAGCACTGTTAAGCCATTTATATACCAAATAGCATTTGATATGGGTTATTCGCAAGCTACATTAATATCTGATGTTGCCAGGAGCTTTGGGCAAAAAGAAGTAGATTTAACAAAATCACAAGCATTGCAACAAAACGATGAAGATGTTCAAAGAGAAGAGGAAGAGGAAGTATGGCGTCCAAAAAACTATACAAGAAGCTTTAATGGACTAGTTCCTCTGAAAAAGGCACTAAGACTATCTCTTAACCTTGCAACAGTAAATTTAGTGGATATGATTGGCTTTAGAAAAGTTTATAATGAAATGAATAATTATGGATTCAATAATATTCCACAAGATATGTCTATTGCATTAGGGAGTTTTGTGCTATCGCCACTAGAGGCAGCAAAATATTACTCTATATTTGCAAATTATGGTAGTATGGTTGAACCAAAAATTATTAGAAGTATTATTAATCCAAATAATGAAGAAATATTTAAACAGGATGAATCTAACTCTACACTTATCACAGAGCCATCACAAGCATATCTAACTATTGATATTTTAAAAGAAGTAGTAAATACAGGAACAGGATATAGGGCTAAAACTCCAGGTATTGAAATAGCAGGCAAAACAGGAACTTCTAATCAAAATATTGATTCGTGGTTTAGTGGATTCTCTCCTACATTACAAGTAGTTGTTTGGTATGGGAGGGATGATAACACACCTATTGGTAGCAATGAAACAGGAGGAGTTATTTCAGCACCTGTTGTAAATGATTTCTTTAAAAATATTTTAAAAATTGAGCCGGGCTTAAAAAGAAACTTTGATATTCCAGAAAATACCTATAAAAGAACTATAAATGGAATAGAATATTACTATACAGATAAATCAAAGCTGCCAAATACAAATACAAACTTTGATAATGAATTTATATTCTAAGTTAAAATTTTATTCTTTATATTTCAGGATTTTATTGTATAACATTATCTAAAAATACTAAAATTATTTAACTATTTTTTCTATTAATTAATATAGTTATTTGATATTAATCACATATTTTATGATTGTTACTTTTTGTTAAAATAACTACTATGTGATATAGTTTTATTATCATTAATATTAGATAAAAATATATACTTTTAAGGAATTTAGTATGGGCTTTGAAATACTTGGATATAAGTTTTTTAATCTAACTCAAAAAGTTACTTATGCTGATGCATTTTTAACAATTGGTGTAGTTTGTTTAGTATCACTTGGATTATTTTTAGTAGCAAAGTATAAAGCACCAAAATAAATCAAATAACTCTTAAAAGGAACAATAATGGATATAACGCCTCTAACTCCAGCTATTGGAACGCATTCACCAAAAAGGGCGTTTATAATAATATTATTAAATGTTATTGTAGTAACTGCCCTTTATCTATTATTGCCAAATATTACAAATATCAGTCAAAAAGCTACTTCTGGAATTTGTTTATTAATATTTGTTGGAATATTATGGCTAACTGAAGCAATACATGTAACTATAACAGCCCTATTAATACCACTACTTGCAGTAGCTTTGAATTTACTTAATGCAAATACCGCATTAAAAGCTTTTGCAGACCCTATTATATTTTTATTTTTTGGTGGATTTGCACTTGCTACTGCTTTGCACATTCAAGGACTTGATAGGTATATTGCAAACAAGATGATAGCTATTGCAAAAGGAAAAATGTGGCTTGCAATTATTATGCTATTTTTAACTACTGCATTTCTATCTATGTGGATTAGTAACACTGCAACAGCTGCAATTATGTTACCATTAGGACTTGGTATCTTATCTAATTTAGATCAAGAAAAAGATAGAAAAACATTTGTATTCGTTCTACTTGGAATTGCATATAGTGCTAGTATAGGTGGTTTTGGAACATTAGTTGGAAGTCCACCAAATGCCATAGCTGCACAAGCTATTGGAATGAATTTTTTTGATTGGATGAAAATTGGAATTCCTTTTATGATAGTAACTCTTCCTAGCTGTATTTTTCTAATGTATCTAGTTATTCGTCCAAAACTAAATAAGACTTTTAATTTACAAGTAGAGCATCAAACTTGGAATATTCAAAAAATCATTACCATAATAATTTTTATTCTAACAGCATTAGCTTGGATTTTTAGCACCAAAATTAGCTCATATTTTGGCAAAATAGATGATTTAGACGCTCTTATTGCAATTGCAGCAGCAGTGGCAATTGGATTTAGCGGGGTGGCATCGTGGAATCAAATACAAAAAAATACTGAATGGGGTGTTTTATGGCTATTTGGTGGAGGTTTAGCACTAAGTAAAATTTTAAAAGATTCTGGTGCTAGTGATGTTATGGCTAGAGGAATGAGTAGTATTTTTGGAAATGAGTTTGACAGCTGGATAATTATAATAATTGCTGTGGCTACATTCATAATATTTCTAACAGAATTTACTTCAAATACTGCAAGTGCTGCATTATTGGTTCCACTATTTGCAACAGTTGGAGAATCCATTGGTATGCCCATAGCCTTACTTACACTAGTAATTGGCTTTGGTGCTAGCTGTGCATTTATGCTACCTGTTGCAACACCTCCAAATGCAATAGTATTTGGAACGGGTCATATAAAACAATCTGAAATGGTTAAAGTTGGAATCTGTCTAAATATACTTTGTATAGCTCTTGTTAGTGCATTTGCGTGGTTTGTATGGAGATTTATATAATTATTTAATTTCCTCAATCTCTAAAGTTAAGAAGTTAAACTTAAGGCTTTCTAACTTTTGTTGTAGTTCAGAGTTTTCATCCCTTAAAGCTTCTCTTTGGGATTTAAGATAATTAATATTTTTACTTGCATAATAAATATTATTTGCAAGATAAATTTGAGGCATAAATATAATAATAATAAAAAAAAACACTCCATAAGCAATAAATATCATACTAATATCACTATGATTTTTTTCTTGAGATATTATTAATAACTCTTTTTCTTGTGATGTTACATAATGTGATTGATTAAAATTGTTATCTATTGGAGTAAAGTTTATATTATTAGATTCATTATCCTCATTTAATATAATCCCAAAATCATTAATTGAGTAACCATCTTTTATCTCTTCTTCTTTATTCATTAAATATAAAGCCCCTCATTTTTGCACTTCTTGAGCGTCTATTTTGTGAGATCTCTAAATCTGTTGGAATAATAGGCTTTTTTGTAAGAATCTTACCTTTTGCATTACCACCACCACACTCACATTTCATTACATTTGAACTACAAATGCAATCTCTAGCCCAATTTCTAAAAGTATTCTTTATAATTTTATCCTCAAGTGAATGAAATGAAATTATAGCAACTTTTGTGCCTCTTAGTTTCTCTATATTATTTAAAAATTTTTTTAATTCATTTAATTCATCATTAACTTCTATTCTAATAGCCTGAAATACCAAAGTAGCAGGATTAATTAAACCTCTATGTTTAATCTTAGATTCTAATATTTGGCATAATTCTTTTGCACTTTCTATTTTTTTATTTTTACGATAATCAAGTATAAGCTTTGTTATTGCTTCATAGTTACTAATCTCTCCAAAATCTCTAAATATCCTATTTAATTCATTTTTTGGATAAGAATTAATTACTATTTTTGCATTAAGAGTAGAATCTAAACTCATTCTCATATCTAAGTTATCGCTCTCAAAGCTAAATCCTCTATCTAAGTTGTCTAATTGTGGTGAAGATACACCTATATCGGCTAGAATTCCATTAACTTTAGAAGTGGAAGCTAATATATTTTTAATCTCAGCTGAAAAGCTTCCATTTAGTGCAATAAATCTATCACTAAAGCAAGATAGTCTTTTTTTTGCAAAATCAAGAGAAATTCTATCTCTATCAATTCCAATGCATTTTACATTAGGATTATCTCTCAAAATAAAATAAGAATGGCCACCAAGCCCCAATGTAGCATCTATAAATACACCACTTATTCCACTAAAAAATTCTCTAACCTCATTTAGCAAAACTGGCTGATGTATCATTTCTTAAATAATTTATTTAATCCATTGCTAATTACATTGTTTATCTTATCATTAATTTTACCTTTTTGCTCGTCTAGCTTTTCTTCTAATTTTTGTTTTTGCTCTTGCACTTTATCATTACTTATTATATTTTTTATCAAATCATTTGCCAATTTCTTAGTATCAAGACTAACTTTAGGATCACTTACTTTTCCACTAATAGATGCACCTAGTGAATTATTTTTAATTTTTAATGTTAAATATGCATTAATATTATCTCTATCTAAGTCTATTTTTGCATTCTTTGAAGTCAAAGAAGTATTATTGCTAGTCATATTTAAATTACCATTTATTATTTTCTTATCAATATCTCCTGTTATTTTAATGCTATCATAAACCTCTTTTGTTGCATCAAACCTAATTGTTGAGTTAAGTAAGTCCATTAGCTTATTTTTAGTAAAAGACCCATTAGATGCAAGTAATTCTAAATTTCCTTTTTGAGTTAAAATATCATACTTAACATTTCCATTAATATCTGTATTAAAAAATTGTGGATATTGAAGCATATCTAATACACCTAATGAACTAATATTTGTTAGATTCATATCTATTATATTTCTATTTAACTTAGCATCAAAACTTCCACTAAAAATATCACTCTTCATATCTGCATAAAGAAGTCCTAATTTATTATATTTAACCTTGCCTTTAGCTTCTAAACTACCCTTTAATTCCTTTGAAGTAACAAAAGCTAACTTCTTTAGATCTTTAATGTTAATATCATATGGTGCTTCTAAGTGTAAGCTATCAAGATTTAAAATTGCTTTAGAAATATTAATATTTATTATATCGCTTAGTATAGAAGAATCTATACTACCTATACCTTTATTAAATACAATATCTGCATTATGAGAAAATGGAATATTATTAAGAATATCTAAGTCAAAATTTTGCTTAATTGCATTTTCTTGGATACTACCCTTAATGTTATGATTATAACTTCCACTTATAAAGCTTGAAATTTCTTTTAAGTTTATTTTAGCATTAAGTAATGCTTTAGCATATATTGGCTGGGTAATGGTATATAATATATCCTCAATTTTTAGGTTTTTGATTGTAACTAAAGCATCTTTTGGCTTAACATATCCTTCCAATGATATTGAATAAGATGTATCACTAGAGGCAAAATCTGTAACCCCATCTATATTTAACCAAGTTGAGTTTCCAACAATCTTGCCATTTGTCCTAAAATTTCCTCTTAATGGTATTCCTGCAAATGGAGTTAGAGGAGATAAATCTTTTATATCAATTCTATAAGCAGAATTTGTCTTTAATCCATTAATTATAGTGCTTCCATTAGAACTAATATTCCCTACATTAGATAAGAAGCTTAACTTATGATTTGCCTCTTTACCATTAAATGCAATATTAAGATTTGTTATAAAATTTGTATTTGGAATATCTATCTTAAAGTCTTTTTTAACCAAACTCTTAGAAACATTACCATTTACAACTTCTGCATCTGCACTTCCTGTAAAGTTCATATTACTATCACCATCAATATCTGCTTTAATATTTAAAACACCTGTTGCATAAGGCTTTTGTCCTATTATATTCAAAAGAGATTCTATCTTTACATTACTGATATTTGCAAATATTTTTTTTGGAGAAAAGCTTGTAATTTGTGTATCAATTTTAAATACACCATCTGCTATATTGCTACTTGTATTTATAACAAAATCGTTAATCTTACCTCTAATAATATTTTCTATTAAAAAATTATCACTAAGATTTATACCCTCTAATTGCTTAATGTTTGATGGATTTTTTAAATTAATATTTAATATTCCATCAATATTTTGACTAAAAAGTGAAAATGTTCCACTTGAGGAAACATTAATACTATTTAGTGCGTTAAGCTCTACTTCAAAGCTGCCAAATCTAAGGCTAAAGACATCAAGGGTTGCTGGTATAGGAGAATATTTATCAATTTGTGCTTGAATATACGGCTTTAAAATACTATTGCCAAATGAAGTAAATAGCAATATAAACAGCAATAACAAAATTACCACTATAATAGCAAACAACCACATAAAAAATTTTTTCATACTAACCCTTTTTATTAGATTTTTAAAGATTCCATATTTCGTTTAAAAAATGAACAAACAATAAGTAATATCACAAAAGCTATACCAAAATACAAGAATTTTGGTATAGGTAAAGGATCTCCAGCAGCATAAGAATGAAGCCCTGATAAATAATAATTAACTCCAAAATAAGTCATTAAAATACTAAAAAAGCCCACAACACTAGCAACTGCAAATATATATTGCATATTTTTCTTAAAGATGAATCTTAAGTGTAAAATAATAGCATAAACTCCAATAGAGGCTAATGCCCAAGTTTCTTTTGGGTCCCAACCCCAATACCTACCCCAAGATTCATTTGCCCAAATTGCGCCTAAGAAATTCCCAACAGTAAGTAATAGCAAACCAAATATCATAGACATTTCATTAATTACTGTAACTGAATTAATAGTAAAATCTATTTTATTATCTTTTAGGGATGTTAAAAATATTTTTATAGCCATTAAAAGCAATGTGATTATTCCAAGAAAAAAACAAAGCCCCAAAAAGCCGTAACTTGCAGTAATAACAGACACATGTATATTTAGCCAATATGATTTTAATACAGGCATTAAATTGGTTATTTGAGGATTCATAAAACCCAAATTTGCCACAAATAGAGATATGCCAGCAAGAAATGTGGATGATGATAATGCCAAGTAAGATTTTCTAAAAAACACTACCCCAACAATGCCCAAAGTAAATGCAATATAAAGCATAGATTCATAAGCATTACTCCAAGGTGCATGCCCTGATATATACCATCTCAAAATCAATGCTAACAGGTGAATAGCAACAATAACTAACGAAATATAATATAAGCCTTTTAATAACTTTTTTATTAATGGCTTAGCATTAAAAATATAAGCAAATATAAGCATAAACATCAAACTTCCAACTACTATATATGGGAAAATAAGCTGTTTAAAGAAACTTGCGTTATTAAAAAAAATCTCTATTTTTAACCTAGTATTACCAAGATAGATTGACTTATCACTAAATTCTTTCTGATAAGAACTAATTTTAGCTAAAGCTTCATTTGCTGCTCTCCATTCATTGTTTTTCAATGCAAAATCAACACTATCATAATAATTTGAAAGTATAGAATCAATCTTTTTTGACAACTCTTCACCTCCAAAAGTTATCATCTCAACAGGAGAAATCCACATTTGACCATTACTAGGGATAGGAAGTAGTTTTAATAGCTGTGAAGTATAGATGCCATAAGCAATATTTACTCTCTCATCTACTTCAATAATATCATCATCAAATTTACTCCTATTTGATGGTTTTTTTCTATTTGCTTCTTCAATATAATTTTTAAGCTTATATTCTCCAATATTATCCCTATCTTTTCCTTGAATAAAAAAATCCATAAATGAGGCATATTTCTCATTTTTAGGAATACCTATTAACTCCCTTAACTTGGGAGTAGAAATTCTTATCATTTTAACATGCTTCCAATCATTTGGATAAAGTAACATTCCTAATACAATTTGATTATTTGTAAAACCTAAGAAATTATTGCTTTTTGTCATTTTATGCACTAAATCTGAAGTTAAAGTATCCATAGGTTGAACTCTACCATAACTACTAGCCTCACTACTTTGAACTTGCAATGCTCCAAATAATTTTGAATGCTCTTTTGAAGTATCTTTAAATGTTTTTAAAAACTCCTTTATCTTTGTTTGTGAAGAATTATCTAATATAGAATTATTTTCAGAATCATTTGCCATTAAATTTGTATTACACAAGCTAAGAAAACATATAAGGATAAAACTATAAATGTTTTGAGATTTTAAATATTTGCTTAATTTTTTAAACCTACCATTTTTAGTAAATAAAACTCCAATTGAGCCAATGATAAGTAAAAAATAGCCTATATAAGTAGGAATTTTGCCAGGGTCATTATTGACACTTAAGATTGTTCCTTTTTCATCTTTATCATAAAAAGATTGAAAAAATCTATATCCCTTATAATCAAGTGTATTATTCATAAAGATTTCATAAGGCATTTGTGTATCACCATCTTGTAAAGTAACTTTAGATTTATAAGATGATGGAGACATGGAACCCGGATATCTATCTAATATAAAATCATCAAGCCTAAGTGAGAATCCTAAATCTATATCTCTACTACCCCAATTAATTATCATATTTGTCCCATCATCAAAACTAATAACCTCATCTTTTCCAATATCTTTTCCACCCACAATATTCAAAGGATATTCTTTATCTTTATAAAAAACTGAGGCATTTAACAATGAGGTAGAATCTGATTTATCATTATTTATTTTAACAATAGAGTTTGATTTAATATAAAAACTATTATCTCCAAATACAATTTTTTCATCTAAGGCTTTATTTGAGGCATAATTAATATCTGTTGGAATATGAATATTATATTTATTATCTTTTGTGGAAATTATAATATTTAGATAATTATCACTACTTGTGTAGGTAGAAACACTCTCTCCTTCCCTAATGTGCATAAGCCCCTCATTACCAAAAAATCTAGTAATACCCGCACCAATAATTATCACAATAAAAGATAAGTGCAAAATAAATGAGGCATATTTTTTTTGTTGCAATAATTTATATCTTATAATCACACCAACTAAACATACTAGAATCCAAACATGTAATATATTAAAAAACCAAGTGTTATAAATTAAAGACCTTGCTGTATTAGAGCCATAATCATTTTCTATAAAAGTTGCAACTCCAATTAAAATAGCATAAATCCCCATAAGAGGAATTGCTATATACAATGATGCAAATAAAATTTTCAATAACTTCATAATTTGCTCCTACAAAGAATGAATCTTCTTATCAATATCTACATAGTTACCCATAGAATTATTTTTAGAAATCACATCTTCTATCATTGAATAAAGCTTTGTTGTAAATCCTGTGAATATATACTTTACACTACCATCTTTATTTAAAAAGACTATTGTAGGAGTTAAATTAACTCCAAAGATATTAGAAAAATTTTGTGTATTTGCTTTTGCCTCTCTAGTTTTAAAATCAATATTATGAATTTTGTCATAAGATATATTAATGTAATATGGATTGAAATTATCTTTTATTAAAGTTCTTAATTTTTCATCTTTTTTTATGCTATCTTTAAGGTGATCGCAGTAATCGCAATTATTCTTCCCAAATATGATAAAAATATCTTTACTAAAATCAATGTTTTTAGTATCTAAAAAGAAGTCTGCTAACTCTATATAACTTTGTTTATCTAAATTCTCTGAATCTTTTATTGCTTTTTCACTCATTACAGAGCCTGATGATATAACATTAGAATCTATATCATCACTACAAGCAATAAAAAATATACCAATTATTAAAATACTAAATATTTGCTTCATTGATACTTTTTCCTTTCGAGTTTATAAGATTAATTATAGCTTTAGCAAATGAGATGGAGTAATTTGGACATTTACATACAATATATTTACTAACTCCTATTTCATTTGCAAATTTCCTATTTTCAATATCTAATTCAAAATCTGTTTCATAATTATCAATACTAAAAGATAATGGATAAACTATAATATTTTCATTTTTATATTTTTTTATCATATCTATTGTGCTTGGTTCAAGCCACTTTATAGGACCTAATTTTGATTGATAACATAGCTGTATATCTTTAAAATTAATATTATTATTTTTTAACGATTCTTTTAGACAATCCACGCTTTTTATTACTTCTTTTTCATAAACATCACCATCATTAATTATACTTTGAGGAACTGAATGAGTGGATAAAAGTAGCACAAAGTCATCAAAAGTTTCATTGTTTTCAAAATACTCTTTTGATTCTTTGATTTTTTCAATACAAGTTTCTATATATCCTTTATCAACAGGATAGCTTTCTACTATATTTATCTCAACATCATAAGAAATATCTTTTATAGATGTTAAAAAATCCCTAACTGATGATAACGTGGTGGTTGATGAATATTGTGGATACATACTAAAGAGTGTTATTTTTGATATATTTTTTGACTTTAATTCCTCTACAACAGATGAAGAAAATGGTGGTGTATAACGCATAGCATAAGTATAGAATCTATCTTTATCTAGCTCTTGTAAAACCTGCGTTAATTTAAAAGTAGATTCTACTAAAGGCGATTTTGAGCCTATATACTTGTAATTACTCTTAACTTTATCTATTCTAGTATTTATAATCATACTAGATACTATTTTTTGAATAAGTTTATTTTTTATCCTAAGAATTAATGGATCATTAAACATATTCTTTAAAAAAACTTCAACTTCAAACAAATTATTCGGACCGCCCATATTCAATAAAACAACGGCTTCATTATAAGACTTATTATGTAAATTGCTCAAATTTACTTCCTTTAAAAAATGGAATGATATAATAAATTTTCTTAAATAAGATAATCTCAACTTAGGTGCAGTCAATGGAAGCATTTTCATTAAAACAAGCTATATCATTCCATATATTTATCAACTACTCACTATTAATTATAGTTTGCATAAATCTAATTACACTATTTTTTACTAAAGATTTTGTTAAGATTAACAAAATATCTTTTTTTTTAACACCATTATTATTTGGATTTCTCTTTATTGATATTTTAAGTGGTATTAGCGTATTGGCTATAACAAAGTTTAAAATAAATATTAAAATAATATTTATGATTATTGCTAGTCTTATCTTTTTACTTGAGTTTCTTAGGATAAAAAAAATACGAATTGCAAGGCAAGATTCTAACTATCTTACTTCTTATATAAAAGTAGCTAGAATCTTAAATATCATTTATTTATTGATAATATTACTTTTTTTGGTATTTTAAATGCAGTTTATTTTTCATAAAAATAGTGGAGAAGAAAATATTTTTCTAGAAAATAAAGATTTTCACTATATTTTTAATGTAAGAAGAGAGAGTAAAGATATTGGAGCAATTTTTAAATTTGCAAATTTAAAAGATAACACTATTTATCAATACAAACTAATAAATTTATTCAAAAATAAAGCTAGCTTTAGTCTATTAGATTC
Source organism: Helicobacter sp. MIT 14-3879 (assembly GCF_003364125.1). Lineage (NCBI taxonomy): Bacteria > Pseudomonadati > Campylobacterota > Epsilonproteobacteria > Campylobacterales > Helicobacteraceae > Helicobacter > Helicobacter sp. MIT 14-3879. The sequence goes on along the minus strand of NZ_NXLP01000003.1, from coordinate 29,408 downwards.
TACTAAAAACACGCAAATTCCTATAAAAACCCATATTATCCAAGCAATTATTGATAATAACGAGTTTGAAAAAATATTACCAATTTTAAATGAGCTTTTTGTAGAAAAAATTAGCCTATTTTACGCAGATTTTTCGCAAAGAAAATATAAAATTAATATAGAAAGATTACAAAATATTTTAATTAATTCTTCAATGCAATGTGGAAGAATTAGTTTAATGAAAATTGAAATATTTAACAACTTAGATTCTATATTAGAAAATTACAGTAATATAATTGCTCTTGATTTTAATGCAAAACTTAAAAATATAGATTCTATAAATAGTTTTATTATAGGACCAGAGGGTGGATTTAGCAAAAGAGAGAAAGAATTACTAAAAGAATGCTCTTGTAGTATTAATCACCCGCTTATAATGCGTTCTCACACGGCTAGTATTTTTATTGCAAGCCATAAAATAAAATTTAATTAAATTTAAGCTAATTTTTTATGAAAAATAAATACAATCGCAAGTTTATATCAAAACAGAGGTTTTTAAAATGGCAAGAAAATGTTTCTTTAGTGGTAAATCGCCAATAACTGGTAATAATGTAAGCCACGCTAACAATAAAACAAAAAAAAGACTTTATCCGAACTTAAGGACAATTAGAGTTACTTTAGATGATGGCAATAAAGTAAAACTAAAAGTTGCAGCATCTACACTTAGAACTATGAAAAAAAGTGTTTAAATTAAAGCAATAAATGGCTAAGAGCTTTAGGTGGTTTTGGAGCTCTGATAAGAGTAAAAAACCTGAAATTGATTTAACCTCAGAGCTCTTAAATGAATTATCTCGTTTTAGATTTCCCCTTGTAGTAGTCCAAGTATTTTTAATAATAGGAACTCTTGGATATTTAGCATTAGAGGACTACACATTAATTGAAGCATTTTTTCAAGCTTCATATACATTCACAAACACAGGATTTGGTGCCCTAAAAGAACATAAATTTACCCCTATTACAATTATTTTTACAACAGTTTTAATGCTAATTGGTGCTGCTACTATTACTTTTTGTGTAGCAATTGTTGTAAATGTTATTATGGGCGGAAAGCTAATATCCATAATAAAGGAAGTTAAGATGATTAATAAAATTGCAAGACTAAAAAATCACTATGTAATATTCTATCATAATGAATTCTCTTTGCAGCTCTCAAGGCATTTTTTAAAAGCACAAATTCCATTTGTAGTAATTGATAATGGAGAGCATTTTGAAAAAGAAGCAATAGAAAATAAATACCCCTACTATATTAATGATGACCCACATTCTATAAATACTATTTTAAAATCCCATATCTCTAGTGCAAAAGGTGCTGTAATATTTTCAAAAAACACTACTGACAATATTGCCATAATCGTTTCAATTAGACTATATCAAGAAGAATTAAAGAGAAAAAAATATAATATCATCTCAATTGCAAACAAAGAAGAAGAAATAGATAAACTTAAAAAAATAGGTTGTAATTATGTAGTCTCCCCTACAAATATAACTGCACAACGAATTAGCTCTATTATTTTAAAGCCCGGAAGTGAAAATATAATAGAAAACTTTATGAGCAATAATGAAAACTCTCTAAGCCTAGAAGAGGTAGTCGTGCCAAAATATAGTTGGTTAGTTTTAAGAAAATTAAAAGAAGCACATTTAAGGGAAGTAGTAAGAGTCTCAGTAGTTGGGATAAGACAAAAAGATGGACAATACATTTCAATGCCAACAGGAGATGTATTAATCTCTAGTGAGTGTAAAGTCTTACTAATAGGTGCTGCTAACGATATAAGACAAGCAAAAAAAATACTTATGAGAAAACAAAAACCAGAGGAATTAAAATATGTTTGATATTACCCCAATAAAAGGTGGGATAACTGCGATAGATGAAGTATATTGTGATGGAGTAAGTGCGGGATTAAAGCCTAATAATGCTCTTGATATCGCATTTATTTATACTAAGAATCTTTGTAATGTAGAAACTATATTTACAAATAATCTCTTTCGTGCTGCACCAATAGAGTATTTTTTAGAAAATTCCAAAGACAAACAAAGCAACTTTATTTTGATAAACACAAAAAATGCAAATGCAATGACAGGAGAGAGAGGTAAAAGTGATGTTGGAGAAATCTTAGAAGAGTTAAAGAAAACTTTTCCAAAAATTGTTAATCCAATTATGTCTAGCACGGGTGTAATAGGACAATACTTACCAAAAGAAAAAATAGTAGATTCTTTTAAATTATTTAATCTTAAAGCCAAAAATTCAATAAATGCTTCAAATGCTATACTAACAACAGATAGGTTTAATAAAGAAATAGCCTTAAGGGTTGATTTATTTGATGATAATAATATTCCAAGTGGGAGCTTTAAAATCGCGGCAATGGCAAAGGGTGCTGGAATGATAGAGCCAAATATGGCAACTATGCTTTGCTTTATAATTACTGATGCAAATATTCCAAAAAATGATATGAAAACGATTTTAAATAAATGTGTTAGCACAACTTTTAATGCAATTAGTGTAGATGGTGATACAAGCACAAATGATAGTATCTTTTTGCTAAGTAACCAAAACTCTAATGCTTATGATAAAGAAGCCTTTGAAATAGCCCTAGAGATGGTAATGAAAAAACTCTCAATTGATATAGTAAGTGATGGTGAGGGAAGCACAAAGGTAGTTGCATTTGAGGTAAAAAATGCACTAAATAAAAGTGAGGCAATTAAAGCTTCTAAGGCTCTCTCAAACTCACTTTTAGTAAAAACTGCTATCTTTGGAGGAGACCCAAATTGGGGAAGGATAGCCTCTACAATAGGCTCTTGTGGAATAAAGGCTAATGCAAAAAAACTAAAAATATATATTGGTGAAATTCCTATATATGAGTGTGAAAAAATCTATTTTGAAAATGAAACTAAAGCTGCTAAAGAAATGCAAAAAGATAGCTTTAAAATAACTTGTGATTTAGGAATAAGTGAGGATATAGAATCTAGCTTTATAGCTTATGGTTGCGACTTAGGGCATAAATATGTAGAAATAAACTCTGATTATAGAAGTTAGGTTTATATTAATGTCTAATAATTTTAAGCATTTATTAATATAGGGGGGGGGTATAATTATTTTTTTAAAATAGGAGGAATAAAGTATGAAAGATTTTATGCTTAACGTTGTCGGCAGCAACAATGGATGTGAAGAATGGATAGGAAAATGACTAAAGAGAAAATACCTTATAATAATTAAAAAGTTTATATATTTTTATACTATAAAGAATCTAATCTTGTATAAAGAAAATATATAATATAGTCAGAAGCAACAACAAACTTTAGAAAAGAACTTGAAACTATACTAAACAAAAAGGAGCTACAATGATAAACACACCTAGTGATGAAGAAATTAAAAAATACTTAGTAAAGTGGGATAATACATACTATGATGCACAAGAGAAAGCCTCTAAATATTTAGTTAAGCAATTTCCAAATAACACTAATTTAAATGAAGTAATTATAAAAATATCTTGCAGAGATAGCTTTTATAGCACACAAATTACTAAAAATATTAAATATCCTGATATGGCAAAACATATAATGGATATAAATAAAAAACTAGATTTAGATTCTAAGTTTAAGAGAAATGATTTAAGCCCCAAAGAAAAAGCCGAAATAATAAATGCCATTTCAAAAATAAATAAAGATAATAAAGAAATAAATCTATATTCATTTGCTACAAAGTATTGTGCCCTACATAATGAAACATTTGTTATTTATGATAAGTTTGTAAATATTGTTTTGAGCTATTTTTGCAATAAAGATAAATTTAGCAGTTTTAAAAAGAATGATTTAAAAGATTATGAAAAATTATTAGAGATATTAAATATCTTTAAAAATTACTATAAATTAGAATCTAGTTTTAGAAATATCGATATGTATTTATTTTTACTTGGTAAGGAGGAGTTTAGTAAAAAGGGTTTTAAGATCTAATTTATTTTCAATACCGCAAGGAAAGCTTCTTGAGGAAGCTCGACTTTGCCTATTGCCTTTAGCCTCTTTTTGCCCTCTTTTTGCTTTTCAAGTAATTTTCTTTTTCGTGTTATATCCCCACCATAGCATTTAGCAGTTACATTTTTACCCACTGATTTAATAGTTTCTCTTGATATTACTTTATTACCTATGCTAGCTTGTATTGCCACTTCAAAAAGCTGACGAGGAATTAGCTCTTTCATTGCACTAACTAGCTTTTTACCTCTCTCATATGCTTTAGACTTATCTACAATAATACTTAATGCATCTACAACATCTCCGGCGACCTTAATATCAAGCTTAATTAAATCTCCTTCCTTATATCCTATATTTTCATAATCAAAGCTTGCATAGCCCTTTGTGCAAGATTTTAATTTATCATAAAAATCCATAATAATTTCATTTGTAGGAATTAAATAAGATAATAAAACCCTACTCTCATTGATATATTGCATTTTTTCTTGAAAACCGCGTTTATTGGTAAGAAGTTTAATTACATTTCCTAAAAATTCACTAGGGGTTATAATACTAGCCCTTACATAAGGCTCTTGTATGCTAGATATTTTCTGTTCTGGTGGTAACTCTGATGGATTTTCAACAACTACCATACTTCCATCAGTTAAATACACTTTATAAGGCACAGTTGGGGAAGTAGCAATCAAGTCTAAATTAAATTCCCTTTCTAATCTCTCCTTAATAACTTCCATATGTAAAAGCCCTAAAAATCCTATCCTAAAACCAAAACCCAAAGCAATGGAAGTCTCTGGCTCAAATATAAGTGAAGAATCATTTAACTGAAGTTTTAATAAAGCATCTCTTAAATCCTCAAATCTATCCGTAGATATAGGGTAAATTCCTGCAAAAACAAATGGCTTTGCTTTTTGAAACCCCTCTATTGCATATTTAGCTGGATCTTTTAATGTAGTGATTGTATCTCCTACTGCTATATCACTTATATGTTTTAAGCCAAGATTGATTATCCCAATCTCTCCACAAGCAATTTTATTGCTTCTTATAGGAGATAGTGGGTGAGGATACATAAGCCCTAATACTTTATGATTTTTAGTGCTATTCATTAATAAAATATCATCATTTACATTTATATTTCCATCAATAACACGAACTAATGCCAAAGCACCTAAATAATTATCAAACCAAGAATCATAAATTAAAGCCTTAAGGGCTAAATCATCTCTCCCTCTTGGTGATGGAATCTTAGTTATGATAGCCTTTAGAAGCTCTTTTATTCCAATTCCACTTTTTGCTGACACTTCTAAAGCCTCACTGCAATCAATACCAATAGTATTTTCTATTTCATCTTTTACCTTAGCGACATTTGCAGCAGGAAGATCTATCTTATTTATTACAGGAATAATTTCTAAATTATTTTCTAATGCTATATATACATTTGCGATTGTTTGGGCTTCTACACCTTGACTTGCATCTACAACTAGCAAAACACCTTCACAAGAACTAAGAGAGCGACTAACTTCATAGCTAAAATCTACGTGTCCGGGAGTATCAATTAAATTTAATATATAATCTATTCCATTTAAATTATATTTTAATCTCACACTTTGAGCTTTAATGGTAATACCACGTTCTTTTTCAATATCCATAGTATCCAATACTTGAGATACCATATCTCTGCTCTCAATTCCTCCACATTCTTGTATGATTCTATCTGCTAAAGTGCTTTTGCCGTGATCTATATGGGCTATGATAGAGAAATTTCTAATATTTTGCATTAATGTAAAAAATGTCTTTTATTTGTAAAATACATTGCAATATTATGTTCATTTGCAGATTCTATAACTTCATTATCTCTAATACTCCCGCCCGGCTGAACTATTGCACTAACGCCAACAGAGGCAGCTAAATCAACGCTATCTCTAAATGGAAAAAATGCCTCACTAGCTAAACTTGAACCCTCTAAGTCTAAACCCATATCTTTTGCCTTAAGAATTGCTAACCTTGCAGAATCTACTCTACTTGTAAGCCCCATACCAATACCAACAAGAACAGAGTCTTTTACATAAGTTACACAATTTGACTTTGTAAATGCCGCTAATTTATATGCTACTAATAAGTCTTGCATTTGATTTTTACTTACCCTAATTTTGCTAACTTGTTTTGAATGTAACACTTCGTTATCATCTATTAAATCCATATTTTGAAGCAAAAAACCTCCACTAATTCGTCTAAAATCATAACTATCGCTTGTATTTTTGTTTAAACAAAACAGCCTAAGCCTTTTTTTGCTATTAAAAACCTCTAGTGCTTCTTTAGTTATAAAATGAGCAATAATTGCTTCAAAAAACATTTCATTCATTATTTTTGCAAGAGAATAATCAAGCTCGCCGTTAATTGCCACTACCCCACCATAAGCAGATACATTATCACATTTTAAAGCCTCTTTGTAAGATTCTACTAGACTTTCTTTAAGTGCAAATCCACAAGGATTCCCATGCTTTATAATACATATAGCATTTTTGTCAAAAGCATTTGCAATTTTAAAGGCATTAGATAAATCTAAAAAATTATTAAAACTACTCTCTCCTTTAATAATCTCAAAATTTTTACTCCAATAGTCTTCAAATTCATACAAAGCACCATTTTGGTGTGGATTTTCTCCATATTTTGTAGCTATAAATTTCTTACCAAAGATAAATTTACTATCTCCAAAGCCATTATTAAATCGCTCATTCATATAGTTTGCAATAAAGCAATCATACTCTGCAGTATGCTCAAAAGCCTTTATCATTAGTGATTTTCTAAATTCTAATGTATTATTATTTTTAAGATTTTGAATAATGTTTTGATAATCATCTGGATTTACCACTACAACAACATCCTTAAAGTTTTTGGCTGCTGCACGAATAAGGCTAGGACCACCAATATCAATATTTTCAATTATCTCATCAAAATCATTAGTTTTTTTTGTGATTGCTTTAAAAGGATATAAATTTACACAAACTAAATTAATAGCAAAAATATTTGCATCTTTTGCAACTTTAATATCACTATCATTGTCTCTTCTAAATAAAATTCCACCATGAATCTTTGGGTGAAGCGTCTTTACCCTACCATCAAAGAGTTCTTTAGAATCTATATAAGAGCTTATATCAATACAGGCAATACCATGCTTTCTTAAAACTTTTAAAGTTCCTCCTGTGCTAAGAATCTCATATCCAAGAGAAATCAACTCTTTTGCAAAAATATCAATATTTTTCTTATCACTAACGCTAAGTAGTGCATACATTTCTAATTACCTTTTATGTATGAATATATCTTATTAGATATTTCACTTATATCATCTAGGGCATTAATAATATAATCTGCTTGCACTTCATACTCTCTTATTCTATCATTATATAAATCACCAATAATTTCAAAGCGACTAAAAAGTGGTCTCATATTAATAGTATCATCCTCCACTCGTTCAATCAATGCTTCAAGCGGAGCTTTTAGGTAAAATACAACACCTAGTTTTTTTAAATTATACCTCATAGGGATACCACCACCTGTTGATATTACTGCATTTTTAACATTATCCCTAATAAAATTACAAAGATTAACTTCACATTCTCTAAAATACTCTTCGCCAAACCTACCAAAAATCTCATTTACAGACATATCATAATTTGCTTCTATCATTTTATCAGTATCAAACAACATACTATTACATAATTTTGCAACCTCTCTACCTATGGTAGTTTTTCCTGCCCCCATAAAACCAATTAAAACAATATTATTTGACATTGATTAAGATTCCACCTTTTTTTTGATTTAATTCATAAACATAACTTCCATCAAGTTCTAATACAATTCTCAAAAACTCTGTATGAAGCCCATATTTAAGGCTTTTAAAGTATGGTTTATTTATACTTATTATATTATTTTTATAATATTTTTGATTTATATCAAAGTCAAAAACTATTCTGTAAGGATTTTGCATTATAAAATGTCTTTGTAATTTACCCTCATACGCAATAAAAATAGAATTATCATCTACTTCATAAGCTTTTTTAGGAGATATACCTGTTATATCTTTTTTAATTATAGAATTATCATTTTTAAGTATAAATTTATCATTACTAGAATCTTCAATATCTAAATTTACTTCAGTACTTTTTATAGAAGCTTTATTTTTATTATTTACTTGAGATATTATAAGTGGAATCCTCCAATCAACTTTTCCACTTACATTAATGCTTTTTGTCTCTATTGAACCATCAATATTTTGAAATGTTACCTCTATTTTTTTTATCAATCTAGCATTACTTGGTAAATCTATTGAGGCATCTTTAAACACCCTAGTTTCACCATAATATGGACGTATAGAATCCTTTGGTTCAATTATTGGTGTGAAAGGATCTTCTCTTGCAATGCTAAAAGAAAATACCACTATTGATAAAATTACATATTTCAAAGTTATTCACCAACTAACTCAAAAATTTCTTTTTGTAAAACTGCATTTTGCCTTTGATAAAACTTAATACTCTCTTGTAACTCTTTTTCTTGCTCTCTTAATTCTAAAAGCACTAACAAACTTTTATTGCCTATTAATAAATCAAAAATATGCCATAGAAAAAGTATTAATACAATCATAGCTAAGATATATGGCTTATAAAGTCTTATCATATCAAATAGTGTAGGTTTTTTGGTAAGTAATTCTTTCTTTATCATCTATAACTCTTTTAAATATTTTTACACAGATATATTTTACAAAATTTCATTCTACAATTCAACTTCATATAGTCTCTTTCTTTCGCTAGAACTTCCTATATTTAGCTGTTTTCGATACTTTGTTATAGTCCTTCTTACTATCTTTACTTTAAATTTATCTTCTACCATTTCTAAAATCTTTATATCACTTAGAGGATTCTTTTTATCTTCTAGTTTTACGCACTCTAAAATAAAATCTTTAATAGAAGTATTTGAAGTTTCTTCAGTAATTGCAGTAGTAAAAAAAGTTTTTATAGGGTATATACCTCTATTGCATTCTATATATTTATTCGCAACTGCACGAGAAATAGTGCTAGGACTATGCCCTAACTCCTTTGCAATATCTTTTAACTTCAAAGGTTTTATATCACCACCTATAAAAAAATCATATTGATATTCCAATAACATAAGCCCTATTTTTTTAATAGTACTTTTTCTCATAGATAATGCGTCTATAAGATCTCTTCCCTCTTTTAGCTTATCTTTTATATGAATATTTTTTGAATTCAAAGCTGTTTTATTTATAAAAATATCTGGATAATATGAGTCATTTAAATTAACCTCAAAACCATCGCTTGTAAGATTTATAAAAATATCTGGAATTATTTGAGAATCTTTTGGAAAATAATCTAATGCTGGGGGTATTTTCATCCTTGAGATAATCTTCATAGAATCATTATATAAAGGATTTTTAGCATATTTTTTATGATTATTTAAATTTTTAATTATCTCAAAACTCAAATCATATAATTCATCACTAATATTATAGTCTTCAAGCTGGAAAATCATTGATTCTATTGGGTTTAAAGCAGCAATACCAGATGGATTAATTTTACTAAACCTAGTTCTAATTTGCTCTACTACACTAAAATCTACATTAAAAAAAATTGCAATCTCATTAATGTCCCCTTCAAAATAGCCATCCTCATTAATATCATCAATAATTTTTAATGCTATTTGTTGGCTAATTGGTGTTGGAAATAGTGGTGGTAAAATCTGGTTTTCTAGCAATTCATACAAGCTTTTTTCATAGATACTCATAGATTCTATTTTTTCACTCATATATTTTTTTGAATTAACATTATTTTTATACATAGGCTTAGTTGGAGAAGATGCATTAGGAAGAGATTCTTGAATATTGCTTTGTATTTCAATAAATGGATTTTCTTTTGTAAATTCTTCTAATACCTCTTCTAAATCAAGCGTTGAGCTCTGCAATATTGGAAACCAACTCTTTAGAGTTGGAGAAAGTTTAGTCTTTAAGCTTTGTGCTTGTTTTAACTTCATATTTTAAAATTCTCTCCAAGATAGTGAATTCTAACTAATTCATTATCATAAATTTCATCACTATTTCCACTTGCAAGCAAACTACCACTTTTAATAACATAGGCTCTATCACAAACTGATAGTGTTTCTCTAACATTATGATCTGTAATTAAAACACCAATATTTAATTCAATTAATTTTTCTATAATATGCTGTATATCAATAACAGCAATAGGATCAACACCTGCAAAAGGCTCATCTAATAAAATAAATTTTGGACTTTTAATTAATGCCCTTGCAATCTCAACCCTTCTTCTCTCACCCCCACTTAAACTAACACCTCTACGTTTTCTAATTGATGTAATATTAAATGCTTCTAGCATTTCTTCAATACGTCTTTCTCTTTCTTTATTATCTTTTATAGTAACTTCAGCAGCAAAGGCTAGATTTTCCTCTACACTCAAATCTTTAAAAATACTAGATTCCTGTGGCAAATAACCTATACCCAAATTTGATCTTTTATGAAGTGGAAGTTTTGTAATATCATCATTATTTAAAAAAACTTTTCCACTAGTTGGAACTAAAAGCCCACAAATCATATAAAATGTAGTAGTTTTCCCTGCTCCATTTGGACCTAAAAGCCCTACAACTTCAGAAGTATTTATCTCTATTGAAACATCATTTACAATTCTTGTTTTTTTGATTTGTTTGCTTAAGTTTTGAGCCTTTAGCGTGTCCATTATTATTCCTTAAAATTCATAGATTCTATAATCATTACTCTTTGTTGTGTTAATAATTTTAATAAAATTAACATTATCATAAGCCAAAGAAAGCATATTAAAAAGCTCTTTATTTCCCCATTCTACAAAGTGAATGCCATCTTGTCCCAATAAATCAAATAAACCTAGGTTTAATAAATCCTCTAAATTTCTATTATATAAATCATAATGAAATAAATTTTCTCCATACTGATGAAGAATATTAAAAGTAGGTGAAGTAACATTATAATTTAACCCTTTAAACTTCACATATTCTTTTATTAATGCAGTTTTCCCTGCTCCAACCTCACCGCTTAATAAAAAGATAATATGATTTTTAGAATCTATTATTAATTCCATTTCTCTACAAATTACACTTAAGCTAGATAATGCCGCTTTTAAAATCATCTTTTTATAACTTCCATTTCTAATATATTAAAAATATTTTTAATGTTTTTAACAACCTCCGGAGATGTAGAATCTGCATTAGTAGAACCTAGAACTTTAGAATCTAAATTAATATTTTCTTTTAAAGAGGTTTCTTTATTTATTATATTAAATTGTTCCTTTGCAAGTGCAATTTTAATATCCCCAAAAATTTCTCTAACTATTTCTTGTATTATTTTAAAATATGGTTTCAATTTATCTTTTGTGATTTCATCTGCACGAGACTCCCAAGTTAAAGTATTATTTTCAAAATTAACAAAAGATATATTTTTAGAAAATAATTCTCCTAAATCATAATCCCTTTCATAAATCTTTTTGACCACTCTATTAAATTTTATACTTCCGCTATCTTTAATATCATTTATTGAATCATCTATATTTATAGTATTTATTGGATTATTTTCTGTTTTTATAGAGTTATTTTCTTTTGTATTTACATCTTGATTTTGATTGTAAATATTAGTTTCTTTGCTACTTTCTTGTAAAATTTCTTTTTCAATTTTTGCAATAATTTTATCTATCTCTTGAATATTTAAAGATTCTTTTAGTTTTAGTGAAGCTAAAAGTAATACAAATGAAGAATCTGCATTCAGCCCCAACATAACCTTTGCCTCACCCAAAATTTTAAAAAATCTTTCAACTATAACTAGATTATATTTTGGATTTTTTTCAAGGACTTTATTTTTTAAAAAATCAATCATCTCATTTAAGACATTTTCCACCTCATACATTTCAAATTCTACTAAAAGTTCATCTATAAGTTTTTCATCTTTTAGTAAAATCGCCTCAAAAAATGCCTCTATTTTGGTAGGGTTAAGGGAACCTAACATACTTGAAATATTTTGCAACGTTAAATTTTCTTTTGAAAATATTATTGATTGTTCCAACATAGTTATAGCATCTCTCAAACTTCCACTACAATTCCTAGATAAAAGCTCAATAGCCTCATCTTCAAACTTTAAATTCTCTTTATTTAATATATTTTTTAAGTGATTTGCAATGCTTTTTTGTGGAATCTTCTTAAAACGAAAATGCTGTGTCCTACTTAAAATTGTCGCTGGAAGTTTTAATGGATCAGTTGTTGCAAGGATAAATTTGACATATTCTGGAGGTTCTTCTAAAGTCTTTAAAAAAGCATTAAAAGCCTCCTTAGTTAGCATATGAATTTCATCAATAATAAAAACTTTAAATCTACCATACGCAGGTGGATATTGAATTTGCTCAATCAAATTCTTAATATCATCAATACCACGAGAAGATGCAGCGTCCATTTCAATTATATCCATATGTGAGTTATTTTTAGCACTTAAGCAAGAGTTACATTCCCCACAAGGTGTAGAAGTAGGAAACTTTTCACACTGCAAAGCACGAGCAAAGATTCTAGCACTAGAGGTTTTACCACTTCCTCTAAGCCCAGAGAATAAATATGCGTGAGATACTTTATCTAATTCAAGTGCTAGTGAGAGAGTTTGAGATACAGACTCTTGTCCTATTAAATCACTAAATTTTGATGGACGATATTTAAGTGATAATGCTTTTGGCATTTTTATCCTTTTAAAATAAACTAGATTTAAAATTTTATTTTTTTTAAGCTTTATTTACACTATTTTTAATACAATCTAACTTTTTTAAATGTTTTTAAGGAGTGAATCCAAAGATGAGTGCAAGTAAAATAACAGGTTCTAAAATGTTAATAGAGGCTTTTAAAGAAGAGGGAGTTGAAGTAGTATTTGGTTATCCGGGGGGTGCTGTGCTAAATATATATGATGAAATTTACAAACAAACATATTTCAAACACATATTATCTCGCCACGAACAGGGTGCTTTACACGCAGCTGATGGGTATGCAAGATCTAGCGGAAAAGTCGGAGTTGCAATTATTACAAGTGGACCAGGATTTACAAATGCTGTTACAGGGATAGCAACTGCCTACACAGATTCTATCCCTCTTGTTATAATTAGCGGACAAGTGCCAATTACTCAAATAGGAACAGATGCTTTCCAAGAAATTGATGCTGTTGGAATTTCACGCCCTTGCACGAAACATAATTACCTAGTTAAGAACATAAAAGAGCTACCTAGAATCATAAAAGAGGCGTTTTATATTGCAAGGAGCGGACGTCCTGGTCCTGTGCTTATTGATTTACCAAAAGATATAAGTAATACAATGGGCGATTTTAACTACCCAAAAACAATTCACTTAGAAACTTATAAGCCAATTAGTGACGGAAATGCAAGGCAGATTCTAAAACTAAGCAATGCAATAGAAAATGCTAAAAAACCACTATTCTATATAGGTGGTGGTGCAATAAACGCATCAAATGAAATTAGAACTTTAATCAAATTAACAAATATTCCCTGCATTGAAACATTGATGGCTAGAGGAATTTGTGATGATAATAATGAATTATTTTTAGGAATGGCTGGTATGCACGGTAGCTATGCCTCAAATATGGCAATTAGTGAGTGTGATTTATTAATATCATTGGGAGCTAGATTTGATGATAGGATAACAGGAAAGCTAAGTGAATTCGCAAAAAATGCAAAAATTGCACATATTGATATTGATCCAAGCTCAATTAGCAAAATAATAAGCGTTGATTACCCAATAGTTGGAGATATAAAAAGTGTTTGTAGTAGCTTAATTACAAAACTATCAAATTTTAATAATGATAAAATCAAAGCTTGGATTGATACTATAAAATCTTATCAAAAAAAACATAGTTTTAAATATGAAGATTCTACGAAAGTTTTAAAACCTCAATGGATTATAGAAAAAACCTCTGAAATATTGGGTGATAGGGCGATAATCTCTACTGATGTTGGGCAGCATCAAATGTGGGTAGCACAATTTTATAAATTTACTCGCTCAAGGGAATTTATAACAAGCGGTGGATTAGGAACTATGGGTTTTGGCTTACCTGCTGCTATGGGCGTGAAAATCGCAAATCCAAATCTTACTTCTATAAATTTTACGGGAGATGGCTCAATACTTATGAATATTCAAGAATTAATGACTTGTGTAGAACAAAATATTGCAGTAATTAACATCATATTAAATAATAATTATTTGGGTATGGTTAGACAGTGGCAAACTTTTTTTTATGAAGAGAGATATTCTAGTGTAGATTTATCAATGCAGCCAGATTTCATAAAATTAGCACAATCATTTGGTGCAAATGGTTATATAGCCACAAATAAAGATGAGTTCATAAAAGCACTAAAAGATTCCATAGCTTCAAATAAAGTATGTTTAATTGATGTAAAGGTAGATAGAATGGAATCTGTATTCCCTATGGTGCCAAGTGGTGAGGCTATATATAATATGATATTAAATTAGGAGAGTATAGTGAAAAAACGAAGAGTAATATTAGTAAATGTATTAAATGAACATAGCGTTTTAGCAAGAATTTCTGGTCTTTTTGCAGGAAGAGGGTATAATATAGAATCTCTAACTGTGGCACCTTTGCAAGATAATAACCTCTCAAGAATTACTATCACAACAAGTGGAGATGAAAAAGTTTTAGAACAAATTGTAAAGCAATTACATAAGCTAATACCTGTTTTAAGTGTCATAGAAGATGAAAATATGCTTGAAAAAGAAACTTTGCTAGTTAAGATTCCAATAAATGAGGCTTTAGCTGATATTGATGTAATTTGTAAGGCATACAATGGAAGAATTGCAAATGCAAATGAGAAATACATAATAATAGTTGCCACAGACGCACCTTCTAGACTTGATAGCCTAATATTATCACTAAAAAAATTTAAACCAAAAGAGATTGTTAGAAGCGGTGTAATAGCAATTGAACGATATTGAAGAGATTTTGAAGGAGTGAAGCTTGAGGTTATATGAAATTTTAGAAAAAATCAAAATAAAAAGTGATATAAAAGACTTTGAAGTGCATTCACTTTTACCATTAAATCTAGCTGGGAAAAATGACATTAGTTATATTGATAAAGATAAATATTTAAACTTACTTGAAGGTTCAAATGCAGGGGCGGTTTATGTAAATGAAAAATTAAAAGGTAAAATACAATATAGTAATTTAATATTTGTAGAAAATCCTCACCTAGCATTTGCTTATACCTCGCAATTCTTTAAAACCACACAAATTAATAATACAAACTATAAAACTCCAAAAACAAACAAGAATGTAAGAATTTTTAGTGGAACATTTATTGGAGAAAATGTAGAGATTGGAGAAAATTCAACTATTATGCCAAATGTAGTGATTTGCGATGATGTAAAAATAGGAGATAACACCACTATATATCCAAATGTAGTGATTTATAAAAATACCATAATTGGCAATAATGTAATAATACATGCTGGAAGTATTATTGGCTCTGATGGCTTTGGATATGCACATACAAAAACAGGAGAACATATAAAAATAGAGCATTTTGGAAATGTAATAATTGAAGATAATGTTGAAATTGGTGCTAATGTAACCATTGATAGAGCTGTATTTGAAAGCACTATAATAAAAAATGGAGCAAAAATTGATAATTTAGTTCAAATAGGACATAACTGCGTCATTGGAGAACATACGATATTGGTATCTCAAGTTGGCTTTGCTGGAAGCACAACAACAGGCAGAAATGTAATTTGCGGAGGGCAGGTAGGCACAGGAGGACATATTCATATAGGTGATTTTGTGCAAGTAGCAGGAAGAGGAGCAGTTGGGAAAAACCTCCCTCCAAATACAAAATGGGGAGGGCATCCTCTAATGGAATTAAATGAGTGGCAAAAAATGCACATAAAACTAAGAAAACTAACAAAAAATTAATATAAATATATTATTAAAGAGCTAACATTTAAGGATTTGAACCTTAAATAACTACCTCCTAAAAAATCTAGTTTTGATAAAATTCATAATTTAATTATAATTTTAAGGAGTAAAAATGCTAAATAGGGGGGGGCAGCAAGGTTATAAATCAAGTCTAGTTTTTATATTATTTTTATTTATTTATTGTGCTTTTATAATCTCATTTAGTCGCTATACTTTTAATCTTGATGATATTTGGATGTGGCTTGATATATATCAAAAAAAGCCAATTTACAATGGATTTAATCCAGCAAATGGAAGGCTATTCCCTTTAGCTAGTATGGATTTAAATCTCCTTATGCAAATATCTAACTCACCATATTTATTCTTTAGCTTTAATGCTTTAATAGTGTTTAGCTTTTGTTTAATCTATCTAAAAATACTAAATCTAGTAAATGATAATAAAAGGTTAAACAATTTAATAGTTGCACTTTTTACTTTAAGCCTTGGATTTGTTGTAGTTATGTTTGGTATATGTTACCCAGAGAGAATGCTAATATTATTTTTAAGTATATTTATTTTATGTAGTTTTTATATGCTAAATAACCCCTCTAAAACATCATTTATTATTGGAATCTTAACACTAAACTTAAGTTTATATTTAAAAGAACCTATATTTATCTCAATGTTTATACTTGGGATTTTATTGATTTGTTCCAATCTTAGAGAAAAAATTAAATTTTATTATTCTTTATGTATCATTATTAGTTCTAGTGTTTATCCTATAATGTATATAGTTTTTATTTTTGGAAATATCACTGCAAAATACACTAGATATACAGAAAACACAAATATAGCCTTAGAGAGTTTAAGAGGAATATTAAACTATGCGTTAAATGACGGAATAATTATATTTTTACTTAATTCTGTGTTTATTTATAGGATATATAAGATATTTATTAAAAAAGAAAAATTTTTAGCATTTTTTGATGGATTATTAGCTGCTAGTTTTACATATCTATGTGTATTTATAGCTCTTATGATATTTGAGAGTTATTATTTATTACCCTGCTATATTTTAGGTGGTGTGCCTATGGTATATTTTTTAATCACAGAAAAATACATCAAAGTGCTATTTATTAAAATTTGCTTTATTTTGGGTATTTCTAGCTTTATTACATCGTCAATTCCTTCTGGAATCTACAATGCTATAAATCTAAAAGCAATTGGAATTCAATTTAATGATATTCTTAAATTTAGTGCAAGTTATTTAGCAAAACAACCAAATACAACTATATATTTTGATGGCATAGGCAGAGGAAGAGAATTATATGCAGAATATTATGTTGGATATTTTATAGAATATTTAAATAAAATTTATAAAATATATGACTTTGATATTAGGTCATATGAAAAAAATGGTAAAGATATATTGGCAATAAATAAAGAAAGTCCATATTCTTATAAAAACAGCATAGAAATTAGTAGTCCAAAAAGCAAAGATTTGATTATATTAAGTAATGTTACTATACACAACACTCAATATATAAAAAATCTTATCAACTCTCATACTTTGCTTTATAAAACTAACTTTAGCACAATCCCATATATCAGCCTTAAGTCAATTATAAAATATATAAATACATTAACTTTAAAATCTAATAATGAAATTTTTGGTCATAATAATATATTTAGATTACCCATTAATACTTACATATTCATAACAAATTAGATATTTTTACTATTCATTCTTGTTATTTTAAGCAAAGATTCAAAAAATATATTTATAATTCATTTACTTTAATATTTATTTAACTTTTATGCCAAATAAATATTTAGAGAAATAAACGTCATCAAAAGGAGACAATATGATGAAAAGAAGAAGTGGTTTTAGTATGATAGAGTTAGTATTTGTTATAGTAATACTAGGAGTTTTAGCAGCAGTAGCAGTGCCAAGATTTGTTGCTACAAGGACAGATGCACAAGTTGCAACAGCAAGAAGTGATTTAGCTTCAGTTCAAAAGGCAGTTGTTGCTAAAGTTTTTGCAGATAATCTTGACCCAAAAGCTACAAGTGTTCCAGCTCCAAATGACCCTACAAAAGGTAAAAGTGGTCTAATAACTTGGGGTGAATGGTTGCTTGAAGTTGGTGGATTAGATAGAAGCAGATGGCAAGTTGGTGGAACTGCTATAACAGGAGTAACTCAAAACAATGGAATTGAGCCTTTAGGTAATGGAACTCTAGCAAATGGCACAAGTGGAAAAGTTGGTTGTGGTATGATACTAGGTATTAACACAAATAATGGAACATTAGAATTCCAACCACAAAATGCTAATGGAAAAGGAGGAAGTACCAGCGGTTCAGGGACATTCTGTCAGCTTTTGAGTGCATCTTATGCTAACTCTGCAGGTTATGGAAACAAAAGTATTCCTCTAGCTTCAACAGGAACTATTGAGTTTTAATTAATATCTAAAAAGCTCTTTAGAGCTTTTTAGAATAAATTATTCTTTACTACAATTATTTATAATCTTTATTTATTAATTTTTATCAAAACTCTACAAAAAATCCATTTTCATCGTAATTTATATTAAACTTTTTAGCATTACTTAAATCTATTAAATAGCATTGTTCCAGTCCCTCAACTTTTGCTCTTTGAGTTGGAATCTGCGACAATCTAAGTTTCACTTCATCTAAATCTCTTAGTTTTACACCAAAGCCAAACATAACTAATTTATATCTATCATCTTCCATTATAATCTTTCAACTAAATATTAAATAATTTTTTAAAATTCTAGCTTATTTTTTAACACTAAAGGTTTTTACTTCAAAATACCTTGCATAATTAGGATTTGGCCAAATACTAGAATCGCTACTAGAGGGATTTACCCAATCCCCAAAATTCTTATATCTACTATGAAATATATTTTCTACTTCAATATATTCTACACCTCTACTCTTTTGCTCTATTATAGAGCTAACCATATTATTCCACTTTATTCTATACTCTAAATATGTAAAGCTAACATATAAAGCATAAATTCCACAAAAAGATATTGTCAATAATTGCATATATTTATTTTGTATAAATCTATTATAAAGTAATAAAATTATAGATATTAAAATTAAGCTATCTCCAAGCCTTGCCCTATGAGGGAGACCCGGAAATTGTATAGTTGATAGCATACAAAGGATAAATAAGCAAAATAATGCAAGTAAGATTCGATAAAAACTATCCTTGAGAGATAAAATTAAAAAAATTACTGCTAGGATAAAGAGGTTAATAAACCAAGCAAATTTCAAATTATTGTATAACGCTAATATCAAAATTGCCATAATAATAAATATAAAAATATTTTTTATATTTTGTTTTTTAAATATCAAACAAAGGAGTAAAAAATCTATTAATACTATTATTTTATTTTGAAAGTTTGAAATAGTTAGATAAAGACGCTTTGAAAAACTAAGTAAATCTAAATGCAAAACTTGAGCAATACTCATATAAAAATCACTAAAATATAAATTTGCTCTATTTGCGTGTCCAGGGGAGAAATATAGACAAAGCCAACCACCTATAAAAAATATAAATGCAATATTCAAAAACAAAGGAGGCTTATATTTTTTATAAAATGAAATTGTATTTAATAAAACAATGCTAATAATACTAAGAATCCCAATTTGTTCACTTGCCATACCAGCCATAAAAGAAAATGATAAAAATAAAATATAAAATATAATTTTTAAAAATTTATAGGAATTTAGCTTCTTAAAAATGCTTGCTATAAATATAAAAGTATTTTGAGATTCTAAACTAGATTCTAAATTAGTATGCGACCCCCCCCCATAAATAACCTAGCAAAATAGAATCTAAAGGGAAGCAAAAATATTATTATTACAAACAATCCCCACATATAATTTAGGCTACCTGCTCCCCAAACAAAATCTGAACCAAATGCACTAAAAAACATCAATATAAGAAGAGTTAAAAAGAGCATAGAAACATCTTTAGAGCTTTTAGGAACTCTAGCAAACACTAGTATAAAAAAAGAAAATATAAACATAACGCCAACTAAAGCATTTAAAAAATCAAAGAGATATGGATTTATCCCACCAATAAATCCTTGATAAAAAAGCTCACCTATTCTAGCATTCCAAGTAAGATAAAAGCGTTTTGCTGATTCAAAACCTTTTTGTGAGTTAAAAAAAGCATCAAAATCATCACTTTGTCTAGGAAGTAAAATATTTATTAATAATAAAAATAGAAATACCACGCCAAATACGCTAAAATTCAAAATTCTCATATCTCTCCTTTTATAAACTATTAGTCAAAATCCATATTCTTTTAAAATTGCTCTTGCATTATTCATATCTTCATTACTTGGAGTTGGGGTAGATTCTAGTTTATATTTAATGTTTAATTCTTTATATTTATAAGCACCAAGTTGATGAAAGGGGATTAAATCTATTTTTTCTACACAAGAATAATTTTTTATCATTTTCCCTAGTTTATGTAATTTTTCATCTTTTAGAGTATAGTTTGGCACACATACATAGCGAATCCAAACACATTTATTAACACTTTGGCAATATTGTAGTGTCTTTAACATATTAGTATTGCTATGTTCTGTAAGTGTTATACAATCATTTTCATCAACTTCTTTCATATCCAAAAGTAGCATATTTGCCTTATCAATACATTTTTTAGAATATTTTAAATCAATAAAACCATTTGTATCAATGGCACTATGAAATCCTAAAACTTCTAATGCGCTTAAAAATTCAAATAAAAATTGATGCTGAATTAGTGGTTCTCCCCCTGATATAGTAACACCACCATTTTTGTAGAATTTTTTATAAGCCATAATATTTTTTAATATACTTTTTAAACTTAACTCATTTCCAGCATTTAGTTCCCAAGAGTCAGGATTATGACAATAAAGACATCTTAAATGACAACCTTGAAGAAATAATATAAAACGAATTCCCGGTCCATCAACTGCCCCAAAAGTCTCTATGGAGTGGACTTTTGCTTTAATCTTTGGACAATTATTAATAAAATCTGCTTTATTTATTTTAATTGTGTTACTAATTTGCATTATTTCTCTTTAAGATTAGATTTTGTAATTTTATAATTATGGAGCTTAATTTATCATCTAATTTTAATCCTTTAAGAAGCTAAAATTTGATATACTATTCTCATTATTAATAAAAACTTTAAAAATAATACAATAAAAAACTTATAAGGTGGTAAATTGGGAATTGTTATTACTATAACTTCTGGCAAGGGTGGTGTTGGTAAATCTACTGCTGTTGGGAATATATCTGTTGGGCTTGCGAATCGTGGGAAAAAAGTAGTTGCTATTGACTTTGATATAGGGCTTAGAAACCTTGATATGATACTTGGACTTGAAAATAGAATAGTGTATGATGTGATTGATGTTATGGAAGAAAAATGCAATCTTAATCAAGCCCTAATAAATGATAAAAAATCAAAAAATCTCTACTTTCTTCCTGCCTCACAGAGCAAAGATAAAAATATTTTAAATAAAGACAAGGTAAAAATTCTAATTGAAGAATTAAAGAATAATTTTGATTTTATTTTGATAGATTCCCCAGCAGGGATTGAAAGTGGATTTGAACACGCAATATTTTGGGCTGATAAAGCTTTAATAGTTGTTACTCCTGAAGTTAGTAGCGTTAGAGATGCTGATAGAGTAATAGGAATAATTGATGCAAAAAGTGATAAAGCAAGAGATGGGAAAGAAGTAGAAAAATCATTAATTATTAATAGAATTAAGCAAGACCTAGTTAAAAAAGGTGAAATGATGAGCAGTGATGATGTACTAAATATACTTGGGATTCCACTAATTGGGTTAATCCCAGAAGATGAAAAAATAATTAGTGCAACAAATAGTGGTGTGCCTGTTATTTATAATAAAAATACAAAAAGTGCAAAATCTTACCAAGATATTTGTGATAGGATTCTAGGTAAAGAAATTCCCATAGAGATTCCCAATGATAGCATTTTAGATTCTATTAAAAGGTTGTTTAAATGATGGATTTTCTTAGCTTTTTTAATAAAAAAAACTCTGCTTCAAAAGCAAGTGAAAGACTTAAGATAATATTAGCACACGAAAGAAGTTCAAATATACCATATATCAATGAAATGAGAAATGAAATAATTGAGGTAATTAAAAAATACACCAAAGCAAACAAAATTAATTTCAAAACAGATTCTAATCAAAATATAAATATGTTAGAAATAGAAATCACTCTAGTATAACAATATAAAATGTTTTATTTATTTTTTGCTTTATTTACCTTTATAACCTCTTTAAAAGCAGATACAATAGTGGTAGTAAATGATAAGGCAATTACATTTGATAAAGAAATACAAAGCTTAGAAGAAGCTAACAAAAACATAGATGAATACACTAAACAATACAAAAGAAGAATAGATTATAATAAACCAATTTCATCAGAATCTAATGACTACCAAGATAGCATACTAACCGAACAAAACAAAAATGAAGAAAACAAAAGTCGCTCTAATAGAAAACCATCTTATAATAAAATTTTAAAGACGCCTAAACCAAAATTAGTAATTATAATAGATGATATTGCAAATAAAAAACAGCTTAATGATATTTTAAATATAAAACTAAAGCTAACACCATCAATATTTCCAATTGCAAAAAATGATAGTGCTATGATTGAGGCAGTATCAAAACTAGATTTTTTTATGGTTCATTTACCGCTTGAAGCACATAAATACACAGATGACTTGGATACAATAAAAACAAATGATAGCATTGAGAGAATAAAAGCAAAAATAGAAGATATAAAACAAATTATGCCAAAAACAAAATATATTAATAATCACACAGGCTCAAAATTTACAGAGAACAAAACTAGCACAGAAACTTTATTATCAATTTTAGATTCTTATTTAATTGAATTTGTAGATAGCAAAACTACACCAAATAGCGTATTAAATGATATTGCAAAAGAACAAAATAAATTAATATTATATAGGGATGTATTTATTGATAATAAATTAGATTCTACTTCATTAAATAAGCAAATAAAAGAGGGTGTAAATATAGCTAAAAGTAGAGGATATGCAATACTTATAGCACACCCTCATAAAGAAAGCTTAGAGGCTATAAAGATAGCTAAAAATCATATTTTAAAAGATGTTGATGTAATATATTTAGATGAATTAGATTCTATATTAAAAAATAAAAAAGTAACACAATATGCCCAAAGAATCTTAAATGAACGAAAACATAAAAATAATCAATAGATTTAACCTAAATAGTTCTATTCTTAGTATTAGCAAAACTGCCGATGGTGTTAGTGTTGTTACACAAGATTATCAAGCTTGTATTATAGATTCTACCTCTCTTAGCATACAAAAGCTAAATAGACTAATTATATCAAATGAAATTCCACATAAATACTCAAAATCATCTAGCTCAAGCGATAGTTTTGTATGTTTATGCGAAGTTGGCTCAAAGAGAGCTACTATTGCAAAAATACAAGACAATATAAAGCCAATTATAAAAATCACCAGCCATAAAAGAGATATTAGTGCTTCAAACTTCTCAAAAGATTCCTCTCTACTTGCAACAGGTGGCGAAGATGGTAGAGTATATATATATGACACTTCCTCATTTCTTAGAATTTTATCTTTACCATATCGTCCTGATTATATATCATCTATTAATTTTTCTAATGATTCTAGATTTATGTTTTCATCTTGCTTTAATAAATCAAATATGATTTTTGATTGCCAGAGAGCTAAGACTATTAGTATTTTTAATACAAATGAAGTAGTTGAATGGGGAGGATTCTTTGAAAATAATTCAAAACTTTTTTTGATTACTAGAGATTTTCAATCAATAATTTATGATGTAAGAGCAAATCAAATAATAAATACACAAAATCACTTTAACTCATGGCCAAATGTTTTCTGTATAGATAGTGATGAAAAAATTGCAATTATTGGCTCAAGAGATAGTGAGATTTATTTAATACATCTTAAAGAAAACTCTTTACTTTTCCATATAAAACTAGAAGAAATTGCTGGAATTAGCTCTATTTGCATTGATATGGGATATATATTTGTAGGAAGTATTAATGGAGATATTTTAATAATAGGTTATAAAGATGAAAATGATAGTTTTAAAAATGCTTGTAATAGTAAAAATTATGCTCTTGCAAGCAAAATGCTAGAATCTAATATTTTTTTATCTCTTTTACCCTGTGCTAAAGTATTTGATGAAGATTGGAATGATATTTTAAAAAAAGCAGTCATTATGTTAAGCAAAAATAAAATTAATGAGGCAATTGAATTGGTAAATCCATTTATCAAAGATATTACTAAGAAAAATGCTTTTAGCGTTTATCTAAGCCAAAAAGATTATCTTAAAAAATTTCAAGAATTGATTGATAAAAGAGCCTTTGAGGAGGCTTACAATATGTCTTTACAATTTAAATTTTTAGACAAAACTACACAATTTGAAGAGCTAGAAAACCTATGGTATAAGGCTTTTAATAATGCAAAAAAACTTTTGGAAGAAAATATTACCAATATCGAAACTGCTAAAAATTATCTTGAGCCATTTATGAGAACCCCAAAAAAAGATGCTATTATGCAGCTTTTAAACAATATTCATATTTTTAAAGATGCAGATAATTTTATAAAAGAGCAAAACTTCAAAGAATATTTTAGTTTAACTTCAAAATTTGCTTATTTAAAAGATAGTGAACTTTATAAAAAAGTCCTTATGCTTGGAGAGAATCTATTTGAAAAAGCAATTAATGCAAAAAATACTGATGATTATGATGAGTTCTACAAGCTTTCAAAATTCCTACTAAACTTCCCACTTTATAAAGAAAGTATTACAAACAATATTATCATTGTAGATAAAAAATTAGAAATATTAAAGTTAATTAGAGAAAATAAGAAGATTGAAGCTTACAAATTAGCAGATGATTTTGAAGATCTTCAGTATCTAGCTAAGTTTAAAAATATGAGCAAAGATTTTGATGAAGTCTATAATGAAGCTAAATTTGCTGCATATAGTGGCAAAGTAGAAAATTTAGGAGAGATTTTTGGCGATTATATAAAAATACCTTATTGGAGTGATAAGATTAAATCCATATTTCAAATTGGATATTTAGAGGAGTTTAAACAAAAAGCTAAACTTGAAAAAGCCTCTATAAATTGGGAACAAAGTATTATAAACTACATTCAAATTTTTGGTAGAGATGATGATATTATAGAATTTTGTGAAAAATTTGGCTTTAAATATGAATTTGAAAATCTAACAAATCAAATCTTTAGTTTTCAAAAAACGCTATTAAGTAAAGCTATATAATGCAAAAGCTTCTACAATTTAATAAATTTCCTAATATAAAAAATAATCTCTCTAAGCTTGAAAATCCACCAGAAAAACTTTTTTATATTGGCAATACTGGTTTATTAGAAAAGTTTAAAATTGCGGTTGTTGGCACTAGAAACCCAAATCAATATACAAAAAATATTACAGCCTCTTTAGTAAAATCGCTATCAAAGTATGCAGTAATAATAAGTGGTGGGGCTATTGGAGTAGATTCTATTGCACATATAAATTCATTTCCTAATACAATTATGATTTCTCCATCAAGCCTAGATATAATCTACCCTAAAGAAAATAAAAAAATGATACAAAATATTACAAATGAGGCTCTGATAATTAGTGAGTATGAGAATAAATATCATCCAAAAAGACATAGTTTTTTAGAAAGAAATAGAATTGTAATTGCCATAAGTGATATGGTGATTTTACCACAGGGCGATTTAAATAGCGGGACAAGCTCAAGTGCTAGATATGCAATAAATTTAAATAAACCAATTTTTACAATCCCTCAAAGATATAATGAATCTAAACTTACAAACTCACTATTAGCACAAAATAAAGCAAAAGCAATATATAATATTGATGATTTTATGAGAGAACATTTTAAAGATAGTATAAATAAAATACAAAATAACAGTGATGAAATTTTAGATTTTTGTAAAGATTCTCCTAGCTTTGAAGTAGCATTAGAGAAATTTGGAAATAAAATTTTAGAATATGAATTTAGAGGGCTTTTAATTCGTGAAGCAAATATTATTAGGACAAAATGTTAGCTATTGATTTTGGCTTAAAGAGAATTGGAATTGCTTGGAATTGCCATAAAATAATACTGCCTCTACCTGCAATAATTAATGATTCTAATGCTTCAAATAAATTAAAAATTATAATAGAGCAAAAAAATATTAAAACTTTGTTAATTGGCTTAGTAAAAGATGAAATAATGGCTAATTTAAATGACTTTATTGCTCAAGCAAAATTTAGTGGAGAAATAATATTTATAGATGAAACATTAAGCACAAAAGAAGCTGAAAATCACATACAAGGTAGAAGTAACAGCAAGAAGCTTCGCAAAAATGGTACATTAGATAGCCTATCTGCTATGATAATCTTAGAAAGATATTTAAATCTCTAAAGTTATCAAGTATTTTTTTATAGATTATTTAGATAATTTTTTATAGTTTTTAAATCTAATTTTATGAGTTATAATAAAATTTTTATTTCCCTCCTATAAATTTTAAAAGTTTTTTAAAATAAAAACAGCTTTCCTCTAAATATTAAGCTATATTTAATGCTAATACAAACAAATAATTAGAATTAAGTTTTTACTTAAAATTTTACTACATAGTGATAAACTCATTTATTTTAAACTTGTATTTATTAAAAGCAAGAATAATAAATATTTAGAAAAAATCTTTAATATCGACATTAAGTGATTTAGCGATTTTATAACAATGTTCAAGGTTAAAATGCTTACCATAACGATTATTTTCACAGTTAGAATAAAACGCCACAGATTTAATACCAATATCAAGGGCTAAATCAAGTTGAGAAACACCACGTTCTTCACGTAAGATTCTAATTTTGTGTGATACGCGCTTATGAAATGCTAAAACCTCATCTTGCGTAGCATTACCAAAATTTTCTTGCATTTTACCCACTATTTATCCTATAGGATTAATAAATTGTTAAACTTTACACAGATATAATTCAATTTTATATATCCTATAGGATAAATTATATACGAAGGGAGATTTTATGAAAGTTCAACAAGATACAATAAATAATTTTTTCTCACTAAATAGCACAAGATTTGCTATCCCTGTTTATCAAAGGAATTATACTTGGGCAACAGAGCATTGTGCAAAACTGCTAGAAGATATTGTGGCAATTACAAAAGATAAAAATAAAACACATTTTATGGGAACTATTACTTTTATCATTCACTTAGTGTCAGAAGAAAATAGTCTAAGAAATACTCAAGAATATGTAATTATTGATGGACAACAAAGAATTACTACTATAATGCTTTTACTTAAAGCTATGCAGCAAATATCCACAAATGAACAAATAAAAAATGAGATTACTAGATTTTTAAGTGATGGTAGCATAAGCAATAGACTGCGATTAAAACCTATCAAAAGAGATAGAGAAGCTTTTGCTTTAGTTATGGAGGGTCGTTGGAATGAAATTACAGGTTTTTCAAATATAAAGCAAAATTATCATTTTTTTATAAAAGAGCTTAGGGGATATATTGAAAAAGGTTATAGCATAGAAGAAATTTATAGTGCTTTTCTACGCCTTAAAATAGTAGGAATTGGCTTAGAGAAAGGTGATGATGATCCACAAGTAGTATTTGAGAGTATAAATGCTACGGGTGTGCATTTAGAAGGAGTGGATTTAATACGCAATTTTTTAATGATGGGAGAAGATTCTAATAGACAGCAAAACCTATATGATAGATACTGGAAGCCATTAGAAGAATGTTTAGTTAAAGAGAGTGTAATAAAAGATTTTATTGAAGCATATTTAAGAATCTATTATGGAGCAAAAGTTAAAAAAAATGATACTTACTATACATTTAAGCAACATTATAAAGAACATTTTAGCAATGATATAGAAGGGCTTATGAAAAACTTATGCAATTATTCTAGAATTTATCAAATTTTTATTGATGAACATTTTAATTTAGCAAGAAGTGATATTTTAGATAAAAAATTAGTAATTCTAAGGCAAAAAATTAGTAATATAGTAAATTTAAAATTTGGTGTATCTTATCCATTTATTATGCAATTAGCCAATGATTTTGAGCAAGAAAAGTTAGATTTTGAAAATTTTAATGCTATGTTAGAATTGCTAATAAGCTATCATGCACGTCGTGCGATATGTAATTTTGAGAGTAATGCGTTAAATAAAGTAACTTATGAACTTTATAAAAATCTTTTAAATAGCTATGATGTTAGTTCTGAAGGCTTAGAGAGATTTTTAGGTCAAAGAGATGGAAGAGAAATTTTCCCAAATAATGAGAGAGTAAAAAGAGCCTTTGAAGAATGTAGTGCATATTCTCTAAAAAGTCACTGTAAGTTTATTCTTTATGAGATAGAAAAACTTATCAATGCTGAACCACCAAAAGACGAAAACCTTGAAATTGAACATTTTTATCCACAAAATCCAGTAGAAGAGTGGCGTGAGTTTGTAGGGGAAGAATATGAAAGATTAGAGAGTATATATCTTCATACTTTTGGAAATCTATCTCTTAGCGGACAGAATCAAAAACTTGGTAATAAGCCATTTAAAGAAAAAGTAGAACTTTTACTTGAAAATGGCTCTTTAAAACTTAATGAATATTTTACAAATATGGATACTTGGGGAATAGAGAATATTAAAGAAAGAAGTGCTTACTTGGCTGAAAAATTCTGTGAAGTAAATATTTTTAGAGATATATCAAAAGAATATCGCATAAAGCCCCTATTAAAAACACTAGCTGATAATTTAACTAATTATCCTTTACGTATTTTACATTTTCCTAATGGAGAAAAGTGCAATGTAAAAACAGGGAGAGAATTAGCAAAAGCGATTTGTGATTATATTTATAAAAATCATAAAGAAAAAGCCCAAAAATTTATAGGTGATGAAAATCCACCATTTTTTACATTTGATGAAACCAAAGCTACACATAAAGCCAATAGCGATGGGAGCATAAGTATAGAAATAGGGTGTGAAGAAGGGAAGTTTTGGTTTATATCAGGAGCATCACTGCAAAACATAGGGAAAAATCTTGAAAAATTTATAACATCTTGTAATCTTAAAGCTCAAGACTTTAAAATAGAAAGTTAAACTATACTTTGTATTGTTTTATGTTTTGTATATTGTTAGGGTATTATTTAAATAATACAATTAAAATTTACCCTACGCCACACAAAAAAGGTAATTATCATATCACAGTCATAAATTCAATCACAAATTCGCTTCCCTCTCCTAGCTTGCTTTGTAATGTGATATTTGCTTGATGA